>JADGOT010000042.1 GCA_017882805.1 Glaciihabitans sp.
GCCTTCAACCAGGTGCAGCTCAGCATCACCCACTCGCCACTGATTGCCGCAGGGATCTCCACAAACATGGCTGGTCTCGACCAGTCCATCGACCGCGACAACGGCATCCTCGACTACAGCCGGCTTCACGACATCACGCTGCAGGCTTGGTCACCGTTCCAGAAGGGGTTCTTCGACGGCGTGTTCATTGGCGACCGTAAGAACTTCGCCGAACTAAACGACGCCCTGGATGAGATCGCAGCCAAGTACGGCGTGACGCCGACCGGCATCGCCGTCGCCTGGATCACCCGCCACCCCGCCAACATGCAGGTCGTCCTCGGCACAACCAAACCGGAACGCGTCAAGGAATCTGCCGCCGGCTCCGACATCCCGCTGACTCGCGAGGAGTGGTACCGACTCTTCACTACGGCGGGGCACATCCTGCCCTAGGAGCAGGGGCCTACGGGCTATGGCGTTACGACCTCGCCACCCCAGCCGTCGTAGTCGCCGCCATTTGACTCCACGGCGTCGAACACCCGATTGACGACGGCACGCACCGATCCCCGATCCACGGGCGAGTCGATGTGGGCAGCAAGGGAGGTGGTGAATCCCTTTCGGGCCAACTCGACGCGGAAGCCCTCCGCGCGAAGCAACTCTGCGGCCCGCTCGGCACCAGCCCGCTTGCGGAAATACGCGAAGTGGTCGACCTCACGCGCGGTAGAGAGTTGATCGTTAACCCCACGACGCTGCTCAAGCTGTTGGTCAGCCAGCGCCAGATGCCAGTCCAGGGTCTTCTTCGCCATGGTGCTAGACGGTATCAGTGGAACGTCTCGCCGCGGGCCAGCATCTCCACGAACGCCTCGATACGGCGCTCACGCGTCTCCGGCTTCTTGGCGCTCTGGATGCGGTAGTAGAGGGCATAGCGATTCGCGGAATTCAGTGTCTTGTAAAACTTCTTCGCTTCCGGGTTCTTGTCGAGAGCTTTGAGAAACTGGGGATCCGGTGTCGAGCCTCGCGAGCCCTCGTAGGCGCGATCCCAGCGACCGTCAGCCTTCGCGGCGTCGACCTGCGCAAGACCCGCTGGCTGCATCGCGCCATCCATGATCAGCGCCGTGACCCGATCAACATTGCGCTTCGACCAGATACTCTTCGGACGCCGGGGCGTGAAAGTCTGCAGGTAGAAGTCCGCATCGAGCGAGGCTTTGGGCCCATCGATCCAGCCGTACTGCAGCGCCACACCAACGGCGTCGTCATACGAAACGGTCGGCGTCTCAGAACCGCGTTTAGCGATTTTCATGCGAATGCCCAGATGGTCGCCGTGATTTTGGGCAAGCCAATCCGCGAACGCCGAAGCGTCCACAAATTGTGCAATTTCTTTCTCGAGCGCCATTACATTCCCAGGTAGTCGCGTTCCGTTTCCCCAACCTTAGGAGATACGACCCACTCGCGGGCCTATCCTGATCCCGTGACCCAACTCGGACAGCACCCCGATCCGCTGCACACCATCGCCCACATCAGCGATACGCACTTCCTTAGCGAAGGCGCCCTGCTCTACGGCACGGTGACAACCGAGAAGAATTTGCGTCGTGCGCTCGAGCAGCTGACGAAGTCCGGGGTCAATCCCGAGGCACTGGTCTTCACCGGTGACCTCGCCGATCTCGGCGAGCCGGATGCCTACAAGAGACTCCGCGCGATCGTCGAGCCCGTCGCCAAGGAGCTGGGCGCCGAGGTCATCTGGGTGATGGGAAACCACGACGAACGCCTGCAGTACTCGAAAGAACTCTTCGACGTCGAAGGCTCAGAAGCCCCCCAGGATCGCGTCTACGACATCGGTGGACTGCGAATTATTTCGCTCGACACCACCGTGCCCGGCTACCACCACGGGGAGCTCGAACCTGCGCAACTCGAGTGGCTCACGAACATCCTCGCCACACCGTCACCGCATGGAACCCTGATCGCCGTGCATCATCCGCCGATCCCAGAGCCACTGCTCTGGGCAATGGCCATGCTCGAACTCGAGGGCCAGGACACGCTGGCGGAGGTGGTACGCGGCACCGACGTCATCGGGATCCTGGGTGGTCACCTGCACTACACAACGCACAGCGTGTTCGCGGGTATCCCGGTGTCGGTTGCGGCGGCGACCTGCTACACGATGGATCTCGCGGACGGCGCAAAGCTGCTCTCCGGTGTGAACGCCAATCAGGCCTTCAACATCGTGAGTGTCTACGAGTCGCAGGTAGTGCACACGGTCATCCCATTGGTGTCCGCCACAGAGGTCACCGGGTTCGCGGCCGAAAATCGCGCCATCATCGAATCCATGTCGGTGGATGAACGGCGCGCTGTCTTCTCGAAGAAGGATTCCGCGTTCAACCGAGGCGAGGTGGGATGACCGACCCGCAAGAGGCGTCGTTGGATGTCGATCGCTAGTCCACTGCGATGCCGCTGGCTCGAAGTCTGAGGCGGTCGGAGGCGACCGATTGTCTTAGCCGCTCATCCGTGCCGCGCAGATGATCGATCGTCGCGAGTTCGGCGCTCGCCGAATCCCCAGCCAGAAGCGCACTGGCGATGGACGAGTGCTCCGCGTGCACGCGATCTCGAGATTCCGCCGACTGCACCTCAAGCCAGCGCGTGCGATAGAGCCGGGTGAGCACGCTGCGCATGGCATCCTCGAGAAACGGGTTGCCCGAGATGCGCGCGAGTTCGAGATGGAAGCTCGTGCCCGCATCCAGGCTGTGCTCGGGCGTCTCGCCCGCGTCGGAGGTGCTCGCCAACTCGGCGAGTTCCTCGAGGTCCTCGCGCGAGGCACGCTCGGACGCCAGGCGGGTGGTGGCTGACTCAAGCACCTCGCGGTATTCGTAGAGGGCGCGGATCTCGTCGAGATTGAGCGGCGCGACCATCCAATTCTTGCCGTCTCTCTGCGCCAGCCCCTCGGACTCGAGACGCATCAGGGCGGCCCGGATCGGAGTGCGCGATGCCCCGAACTCGGGCTCGAGTCCGCGTTCACTCAGCCGCTGGCCCGGTGCGAGATCGAGGCTCAGGATGGCGGAACGCAGCCGGCCGTACAGGCTGTCATCGGTCATCCGCTGATTCTTTCTTCTTCTCTCGACTGTGGTATACCAATATGGTATCCCACCAACGACAAGAATTGGCAACGAACAATGACCAGAGACGCACTCGGCGCGAAGCCCTGGCGCATGCTCGCTCTCGGACTGTTCGCCCAGACCGCAACGTCGATGCTGGTCAGCACTCCGGCGTTTCTCATTCCGGAGCTGCACACTCATCGCGGATTGTCGCTGGCCAGCGCCGGTTTGATCGCCTCGACCACCACCATCGGCATGGTTCTGGCGCTCGTCGCGTGGGGCGCTGTCGCCGATCGGATCGGGGAGCGCTGGGTTATCTCGGGCGGGCTCGCGCTGGCGGCGATTGCCGCGGCCGGTGCCGCAACGTTTGTCAGCAATTTCACGGTGCTCGGTGCGTTCCTGGTTCTCGGCGGGATAGCGGGCGCGAGTTCGAGTCCGGCCAGCGGTCGTCTGGTTGTCGGCTGGTTCCCCCGCAATCGCCGAGGACTCGCCATGGGCATCCGTCAGATGTCGCAGCCGCTGGGTGTAGCGCTCGCCGCCTTCATCGTGCCGCCGGTGGCGGAGGGTGCGGGCATCGCGGTCGCGTTCATGATCTCGGTTGGGTTTTGCGGTGTGCTCGCCATCCTCTGCGCCGTGGGTATCCGGGATCCCGCTCGCGTTCCGCACTCCGAACTCGCGACCAAGCCAGCGAATCCGTACCGCGGCAATCGCACGCTGGTGCGCATCCATCTGGTGTCGATCCTCTTGGTCATCCCGCAGTTCACAATTTCGACGTTCGGTTTGATCTGGCTCATCTCTGAAGAGAAACTTCCGACCGCGATTGCCGGCCTCGTCGTTGGGCTCGCTCAACTCATCGGATCGTTCGGTCGAATCGCCGTCGGAGTCTGGAGCGACCGACTGGGGAGTCGGATGCGACCCCTGCGGTGGGTCGCGCTGGCGGCGGTCGCGTCAATGCTGCTGATGGCCGCCGTCGGCCTGATCGTGACGCCGGTCGCCGCTTTCGTTCTCATTGTCGCTGCGACCATCTCCGTCGCAGACAACGGACTCGCCTTTGGTGCGGTCGCGGAGATCGCCGGTCCGTACTGGTCTGGTCGGGCACTCGGCGCGCAGAACACCGGTCAGTGGCTCAGTGCCTCGATTGTGGGGCCGCTGGCAGGACTGCTCATCGGCGTCGTTGGCTATCCGTTGACATTTGTCGCGTCGGGGCTCTGCGCACTGCTTGCGGTGCCTTTGGTTCCGAGCGCGGGCGATGACGAACACGGCACGCCTGCGACGTCCGTGGACGCTTCTGCGCGAGCATGAGAGCGTGCTTCTCGAGCGTGCGGTTAGTGACTTCGCGGTCTACCTGACCGCCGAGCGCGGATTCAGCGTGCACACCGTGCGTTCGTACTCTGCCGACCTCGCCGACCTCGAGCGGTTCACCAACACGCGGGGCATCCAGACCACGGATGGACTCGACCTCGAGGTGCTGCGGGACTGGCTCTGGGACGGCTCGAAGGCCGGACTCGCGAAGTCGACGCTCGCCCGCCGGTCTGCCGCAGTTCGCAGCTTTTCCAGCTGGTTGGCGAGAACGGGTGCTGCACCGACGGATGCCGGTACCCGGCTGCGCGCCCCCAAGGCCGATCACCATCTTCCGCGTGTGCTCACTCGGTCGCAGATCGACGCCGTGCTTGCCGGTCTTGCCGAGCGCGCGGTTGCCGGCGACGCGATCGCAACGCGAGACCTTGCAATCGTCGAGCTGCTCTACGCCTCGGCGCTCCGGGTTAGTGAAATTGTGGGACTCGACCTCGGCGACCTCGACCTGGGACGTCTCACCGTGCGCGTAATGGGCAAGGGGTCAAAGGAACGGGTCGTTCCATTCGGTGCTCCCGCGAAGCGCGCCCTCGTCGACTATCAACACCATCGTCACGAGTTGGTGACCGAGCAGACCCCGGCGGTGTTCCTTGGCGCGCGCGGCAAGCGCGTGGGCACCAGGACCGTTTACGAACTCATAGCCGGCCTTCTCGCGGAGATCCCCGGATCCGGGCCAGCAGGGCCTCACACCCTCCGCCATACCGCCGCGACTCACCTGCTCGACGGTGGAGCGGATCTTCGCTCGGTGCAGGAGATGCTCGGCCACGCGAGCCTCGGAACCACCCAGCTCTATACCCACGTGTCAGCAGAGCGCCTGAAGGAGAGCTACCGAAATGCACATCCAAGGGCATAGCTCCGCCGGCGGCAGCCATCGGGCGGGTAGGCAGCAGAATCGAGTGCGGGATGCCGCCGAGAAACAGCAGGGGCGACACATATTGCCCCTCAAGGCGAACTCCGAAATGCAGACAGAGTTCAGAGCAATGGCCGGGCTCGAGGCTTCCGATCAGCTGCCCGCGCGCCACCGCTTCGCCGTCTGACAGCGACGACGACACCGGTTCGTAGCTCGAGAGCACTCCGCCGGGGTGGGCGATAGATAGGACGCCCCTGTCGACGACGACACCGAAGAAGTGCACTATGCCATCCGCTGGGGCATACACGCCGGCCGCCGCAGCGATGTCGATGCCGCGGTGTCCGGCCGAATACTGGGTCGTCGGGGCGATGAACGGTCGCAGTATCTGGTGCGAGCCCCGCACTGGCCACGCCCACCGCGGTTCCGCCGCCGCGGCTGGCACGGCGGGCGTAGAGACCACGAGAAGTAGCGCAAGGATGGAAGCGAATCGGAGCATCCCCCGATCGTGACAACCGCGACGACGAGCCGGACTGCTCCAGCCCAGACTGCACAGAACCGGCTCGAAATGCGGTCGGTGGGGGAGCGGTGCTACCCTTATCGAAGCATCCAGAACCATTGGATGACTACGCGTGTCCGCAGCTTCGTCTGAAGTGCACACAATCACTCAGTCCACTCGATTTGCTCATTGAGCTTGTCGAAATGGCGTGGTCGTGTGCGGGCACCAGGTTTCGCACCAAACGGTGCGAATAACAACTGAGTAGGTGCGTCACCGTGCTGGGATAACAGCGCGGCGCACCAGATTAAGGAGTCGGCCATGGCCGTCGTTACCATTCGCCAGCTGCTCGACAGCGGAGTCCACTTCGGACACCAGACCCGTCGTTGGAACCCGAAGATGAAGCGATTCATCCTGACGGAGCGCAGCGGAAGCCACATCATCGACCTGCAGCAGTCACTCGCGCACATCGACAAGACCTATGACTACGTCAAGGAGACTGTCGCCCACGGCGGCACCATCCTCTTCGTCGGCACCAAGAAGCAGGCTCAGGGCTCCATCGCCGAGCAGGCGACCCGCGTCGGCCAGCCCTACGTCAACCAGCGCTGGCTCGGTGGACTCCTCACCAACTTCCAGACGGTCTCCAAGCGTCTCGCACGCATGAAGGAGCTCGAGGAGGTCGACTTCGACGACACCACCCGCGGCTACACGAAGAAAGAACTGCTCATTCAGAAGCGCGAGCTGGTGAAGCTGCAGAAGAGCCTCGGCGGTATCCGCAACCTCACCAAGACTCCGTCCGCTGTGTGGATCGTCGACACCAAGAAGGAGCACCTCGCGATCGACGAGGCGCACAAGCTGGGCATCCCGGTTATCGCGATCCTCGACACCAACTGCGAACCCGACGAAGTTCAGTATCCGATCCCGGGGAACGACGACGCGATCCGCTCCGTTGGCCTGCTCACCCGCATCATCGCGGATGCCGCCGCCGAGGGACTCATTCAGCGTCACCAGAAGCCTGAAGCCGGTGGAGAGGTTGAGCCGCTCGCGGCATGGGAAGCCGAGCTGCTTGCAGCGTCCGAGACCCCCTCAACCGAAGCCGAGAAGATCGAGGCCGTCGATGAGGCCGTCTCTCCTGTCTCTTCTAAGGAAGAGATCGCGGAAGAGATTGCCGCCATCGTTGCAGAAGAGCCGACCGAAGAGAACGACGCGGATGCCGTAGTTGCCGAGCACGAGAAGACGGCAGACCCCGAGCTCGTAGTAGAGCACCACGTCGAGTCGGATGCCGAAGCCGAAGCCAAGATCGAGGCCGAGGCAACCGACGATGAGAAGACCCCCAAGAAGGCTGCAGCTGCCAAGCCGGCTGCCGCCAAGAAGTAGTAGAGGAAAAGTTTCATGGCAGATTTCAGCCTTGAGGACCTGAAGGCGCTGCGCGAGCAGCTCGGCACCGGAATGGTCGAGACCAAGAACGCACTCGTCGAGGCCGGCGGTGACAAGGAGAAGGCCGTAGAGCTGCTCCGCATCCGTGGCGCGAAGAGCAACGCGAAGCGTGCGGACCGCTCCACCAGCGAGGGCCTGATCGCCACCGTGCACAGCGCTACCGCGGTCACCATGATCGAGCTCGCCTGCGAGACCGACTTCGTCGCCAAGAACGAGAAGTTTGTCGCACTGTCGGAGACTGTCATCCAGGCGCTCGCCGACTCCGGCGCGGAAACCGTCGACCAGGGACTCGCCGCCAAGGCGGGCTCGGGCACGGTCGGTTCCGTCATCGAGGAGCAGGCCGCAACGCTCGGCGAGAAGGTCGAGCTGCGTCAGTTAGTTCGACTCACCGGCGACAAGTTCGAGATCTACCTGCACCACACGTCGAAAGACCTGCCGCCGCAGATCGGTGTCGTTCTCGCCTACACGGGGGATGACGCGGAGACCGCGCGCAGCATCGCGCAGCACATCTCGTTCGCAAACCCGGAGTACCTAGCGAAGGATGACGTTCCGTCGGCTGCGGTCGACAACGAGCGTCGCATCGTCGAAGAGGTCACGCGTGGCGAGGGCAAGCCTGAGGCTGCCCTCCCGAAGATCGTCGAGGGTCGCATCGGTGCGTTCTACAAGCAGGTCGCCCTGCTCGAGCAGGACTACGCGAAGGACAACAAGCTGACCGTCGCCAAGGTTGCGATCGACGCTGGCCTCACGATCACCGGGTTCGCTCGATTCAAAGTTGGCGCGTAGCGCCACCTTTGAAAAACAAGCACAGCAGGTTGGCGCACAGCTAGCACTGTGAATGGCTCGGAGCTTTTGCTCCGAGCCATTCACCGTTTCGAACTGAAAGCCTTGGGGTGCTCCGGTAGCCTTGGGTGAGCCTTTACGCCCCCAGGGAGACCCATGACCGACAAGAAGCGCCGAGTACTCCTAAAGCTTTCGGGCGAAGCGTTCGGTGGCGGTGCCCTGGGCGTGAATCCGGATGTCGTCGCCAGCCTCGCGCGCGAGATCGCGGAGGCGGCGAAAGACGTCGAGGTCGCGATCGTCGTAGGTGGTGGCAACTTCTTCCGCGGGGCGGAGCTCAGCCAGCGCGGCATGGAGCGTGGCCGAGCCGACTACATGGGCATGCTCGGCACAGTCATGAACGCTCTCGCCCTTCAGGATTTCCTCGAGCAGGCCGGCGTGCAGACTCGCGTACAGTCTGCAATCTCGATGACCCAGGTCGCCGAGCCATACATCCCGCGTCGCGCCGAGCGACACCTCGAGAAGGGTCGGGTCGTCATTTTCGGCGCCGGCGCCGGTCTGCCCTACTTCTCGACCGACACGGTGAGTGCGCAGCGCGCCCTCGAGATCGACGCTGATGTGGTGCTTGTCGCCAAGAACGGCGTGGATGGCGTTTACACGGGCGATCCGCGCACCGACAAGTCGGCCACCAAGATTGACGAGATCACCTACCAGGAGGCGCTCGTGAAGGGCCTCAAGGTAGTCGACTCGACCGCGTTCAGCCTCTGCATGGACAACAAGATGCCTATGGTCGTCTTCGGCATGGAGCCCGCCGGCAACGTCGCGAAGGCGATCCGCGGCGAGCGCATCGGCACGTTGGTGCGAGCGTAAGCGAGCACTGAAAAGCACATCGCGCTGTTTTTGGCCATCCCGTGACGTCCGCAGTTCTCCTTCTCGTCGCGATCGCGGCGGTTGCTCACGCGACGTGGAACCTCACGATCAAGGCTGCGGGCACGAGCGGCACGCGCTTTCTGTGGCTGACCTTCGTGGTCGCCACGCTCGCGGTCGCACCGTTCGGGATTGCCTCACTCGTTCAGGTCGGACCGCGGATGCCCCTGCTGCTGCTCCTCGCGCTGGCTAGCGGCATCCTCCAAATCACCTACTTCCTCACTCTTCAGCGCGGGTACCGGTTGGGGGATGTCTCGATCGTCTACCCGCTGGCGCGCGGCAGCGGACCGCTGCTTGCGGTGGTCTTCGCGATCGTCCTGTTCGGGGAGCGGCCGGGCGTGCTGGGCCTCGTCGGCGCCGGAGTCGTGGTGGCGGGTGTCGTCGTGATCGGCCTGGCGGGCGGTCGCGGCCGGTTCGGCGCCAACCGAACCGGAATCCTGTATGGGCTGCTCGTTGGAGCGGTGATCGCCGCGTACACGCTGTGGGACGCGAACGCCGTGGTGCAGCAAAAGCTGCCGCCGCTGGGCTACTTCTGGATCACCGCTATCGTGCAGCTGATCGCGTTCGCGCCGTTCGCACTGCAGCGACCTAAGTTCACGATCGCGGTCGCGAAGCAGCACTGGGCTGCGGTACTTGTCGTCGGCATCCTGTCACCGCTCGCCTACGTGCTGATCCTGTTCGCCTTCACGCTCGCGCCCGTCGCCCTGGTGGCGCCAGCTCGCGAGGTCAGTGTCGTGCTGGTCGCGCTCGGGGGCTGGCTCCTCTTCAGAGAGCCGCATCCGGTGCAGCGAATTATCGGTGCCGTGGTCGTGCTCGGGGGAGTCGCACTGCTGGCGATTGGCTAACAACTAAACTCGTAGCGACGCAAAGGAGTTGCCGTGATTAGCGACGTGCTTGACGAGGCCAAGACCAAAATGGACAAGGCCGTCGAAGTTGCCAAAGACGACTTTGGCACCGTTCGCACGGGCCGTGCCAATCCCGCTCTCTTTCAAAAAATTCTGGTCGACTACTACGGAACCGCGACACCGCTCGCGCAGCTAGCCTCCATGCAAAATCCCGAGGCTCGCACGCTGCTCGTGACCCCGTACGACAAGGGCGCCCTCAAAGAGATCGAGAAAGCCATCGTCAACTGGCCGAACCTGGGAGCCAACGTCGGCAACGACGGCAACATCATCCGCGTGACCCTGGCGGAGATGACCGAGGAGCGTCGCCGCGACTTCGTCAAGATCGTGCGCGCCAAGAGCGAAGAAGCCAAGGTCGCTGTTCGCAACATCCGTCGCAACGCCAAAGACGATTTGGATGGCTTGAAGAGCGACGTCGGTGAAGATGAGTTGGCGCGGGCCGAAAAGGAGCTCGAGGCCGTCACGAAAGCGCACGTGGATGCGATCGATGATGCGCTCAAGCGCAAAGAGACCGAGTTGCTCGAAGTCTGATGAGCGAGCCCGGCGAGACTCCCACCCCGCGAGCAAGCAAGCGGGCGCGTCAGCGCGCCGAATTTGACGCGACCGTCGCCGACATCGAGGCGCAGGTTCGCGCGACGAACGCCAGGATCGAGGCGCAGGTGCGAGCCACGAACGCCATCATCGAGGAACGCACCGGCCGAAACCTGGTGGCTGCGATCGCGATCGGTATCGTGTTCGGTGCCGCGTTCATCGCCAGCCTGATATTCCAGACCTGGATCTTCATGATCTTCGCCGGCGTCCTGATGGTGTTCCTTGCCCTCGAACTGACAGCCGCGTTCCGCGCATCCGGTCGCAATGTACCGCGCATCCCCTCCGCAATAGCAGCCGCCGGCGTGATCGCGGCAACGTTCTATTGGAACAGTAAGGGCCAGTGGCTGATCCTTCTCGCAGGCATGGGGTTCATCACGGTCTGGCGCCTGGTCGAGGCTACGATTCCGTCGCGCCTCAAGTCGGCAAGGGAGCTCGGCCTTGACCTCCTGGCCGGCCTGTTCATCCAGGCGTATGCGATCTTCCTCGGAAGCTTTACCGTGCTCTTGACGACGTACCCGCACGGCAACTTGTGGGTGCTGAGCCTGCTCATCGTGACCGTCTCAACAGACACGGGTGCTTACGCCACAGGGCTACTGCTGGGAAAACACAAGATGGCACCGCGCATCAGCCCCAAAAAGACGTGGGAGGGCTTTGGTGGATCGATCGTCGCGGCGCAGATCGCGAGCTTCCTGGTCGGCTGGCTGATTCTCCACATCACCGTCTTCGATGGCGTTCTGTTTGGGCTCGCAATCGCGCTTACAGCCACCCTTGGCGACCTCGTTGAATCGTTGATCAAGCGCGACCTCGGGATCAAAGACATCAGCAACTGGCTCCCCGGACACGGCGGTTTCCTGGATCGCCTCGACTCGGTACTCCCATCCGCCGCAGTCGCCTATGCGCTCTTTCTCATTTTCAATGGGGCAAGATAGTCGAGTGAGCACAACTTTTCCCAGAACCAGGAAATCGAAGCCGGGCTACGCCGTCGACGAGGTTGAAGACTTTCTCGAAGACGCGCGACGGGCGTACTCCGCCGATCGGTCGGCTCCGACCGTCGTCTCCGCCGAATCCATTCGTCGCACCGCGTTCGACATGGAAAAGGGCGGCTACTCGATCGCGCACGTTGACGCCGCCCTCGAGCGACTTGAGGATGCCTTCGCCGCCCGCGAAAAGGAACGTGCGGTCGCCGAGGTGGGCGACCAGGCCTGGTTTGGTCGTGCCCGCGTAACAGCGCAGGAAGCGCTCGATCGCCTCGACCGCCCGTGGGGCCACAAGTTCAAGCGGATGAGCGGTCTAACCCTCGGATATCACCCGAAGGATGTCGACGAATTCGGCGAGCGACTGACCGCCTATTTCCAGGACGGCAAGCCGATGAGCGTCGATGAAGTACGCACCGTAGCCTTCCGCACCCGCCGCGGAGGCTACAACGAGGTGCAGGTCGATCTGTTTCTTGACGCCATTATTGGTGTCATGCTCGCCGTGCGCTGAACACAGCTAATCCGGGGCATTATCGGTGCCGTGCACTAAAATCGGGTAACTGTGAGCACCCATTCGACGATTGTCTTGCTCGAGAGCCGGTTCGCCGCGGTTACTCGGCGCAATAGTCGTCGGCTCCTGCCGTCCCGGTGGAAGATCCCGATCTACGCGTTTGTGCTCGCGTTCGCGATCGTTGTGGTGATGGTGGTTGACCCGTACTCGGGCGCATTTGCCGACGCCAACACCGCGCCGAGTCACTGGGCCGAGGTCGGAGCCCAGAGCCTGGCGACCACCACAGACGGCACGGGCGCCACGATCACGCGCGGAGCTTTTGGCGTGCATTCGGCTCCGAAACCCGCGGTGGTTGCGGGCATCCCGACGCCCGGATCGGCGCAGGCCATCGCGCTCGCGATCCTCACGGCGCAGGGCATGGGCCAGGATCAGTTCAGCTGTCTCGTTTCGCTGTGGACCCGTGAGTCGCACTGGTCTGTGACGGCCGCGAATCCGAATGGTGCCTACGGAATTCCGCAGGCCAAACCAGGCAACAAGATGGCCTCGGCGGGCCCCGACTGGCAGACGAACGCAACAACGCAGATCACGTGGGGGCTTGGCTACATCCAGGGTCGCTATGGCAATCCCTGCGGTGCGTGGGCGCACTCGCAAGCAACGGGTTGGTACTGACGCATAGGCTGGACCTATGCCTCGTTCGAATCGCCCCCGCGGGCGGCGCCCGGGCGAAGACGAGAACGAGATTGACCTCAGTCGCGCGTTGCTCGGCCGCCTCAGCACCGAGTCCAAGCGCGACGGCGTGTGGAACGTACAGCCGCTGGCAGCCGCATCCGCGACCAAGTACTACCTCTGCCCGGGCTGTGGCCTCGAGATAGCGCCAGGCGTTGCCCACACCGTGACTTGGCGCGCCGACGGACTGATGGGCGAGCAGAACGATCTGGCGGACCGGCGGCACTGGCACCTGCACTGCTGGAGGATCAAGGCGTGAGCGAGATCGAAATCCGCGGGGGAGTCGAACTCCCCGCCCGCCGTGAAAACATCGAGCTGTATACCTCTGACGGCTTCACCCTTGTCGGCGAGCTTGCTCTGCCGGTGTCGGCGGCACCCGTTGCGACGCTCGTCTGCCTGCATCCACTGCCCACCGGCGGTGGGTTCATGGATTCGCACATCCTGCGCAAGGCGGCGGCACGGCTGCCGGCGCTCGCCGATCTCGCGGTGCTCCGATTCAACTTCCGTGGAGTGACTTCGCCGCGCGGCCGCTCAGGAGGAGCCTTCGGCGACGGCATCCTCGAGGAGAAGGACGTTGCCGCGGCCATGGACCTCGTTAGGCAGCGCGGTTTGCCGCACCCTTGGCTGGTCGGCTGGTCCTTCGGCACCGAGGTTGCGGTGCGCTATGGGCTGCAGTTTCCGGTCGACGGAGCCATCCTGTTGTCGCCGCCGCTGAAGCGAGCAAC
>JADGOT010000291.1 GCA_017882805.1 Glaciihabitans sp.
CTCGGCGGCGAGCTCGAGGTCGAGCTGACTCCCCAGGGAAGTCTCGCGGAGCGCCTGCGCGCCGGTGGTGTGGGCGTTCCGGCGTTCTATACCCCGAGTGGCGTCGGAACCATGGTGTCGGAGGGTGGACTGCCCTGGCGGTACAACGCGGACGGAACGGTGAAGACCCAGTCCCCTAAGAAGGAGACCAGGCGGTTCGGATCGCTCGGTGCCGAGCAGGAATACGTGCTCGAGGAGGCGATCGTGACCGATTTTTCCCTTGTGCGCGCAAAGATCGGCGACACCCACGGCAACCTGGTGTTCGAGAAGTCCGCGCGCAACTTCAATCCTGCCGCTGCGATGGCGGGTCGCATCACGATCGCCGAGGTTGATCAGCTAGTGCCTGCGGGATCAATCGACCCGGACGATGTGCACCTTCCGGGCATCTATGTGCACCGTATCGTGCAGCTGAAACCGAAGGACGCGGCCGACCTGCCGATCGAAAAGTTGACGGTTCGGCCGAAGCCGGAGGGCAACTGAGATGGCGCTCACTCGCGATGAAATGGCGGCGCGCGCAGCCCAGGAGTTGGTTGACGGGTCCTACGTCAATCTCGGCATCGGTCTGCCTACGCTCATCCCGAACTACGTGCCCGCCAATGTCACAGTTGTGCTGCACTCGGAGAACGGCATCCTTGGTGTCGGTCCCTACCCCTGGGAGGGCGAGGCCGATCCGAAGCTCATCAACGCCGGCAAGGAGACGGTCACCGTTCTGCCGGGCGCTTCGTACTTCGGCTCCGATCTCAGCTTCGGGATGATCCGCGGCAAGCGCATCGACGCGGCATTCCTTGGAGCCATGCAGGTCTCGGCGAAGGGCGACATTGCGAACTGGGCTGTGCCGGGCAAGCTCATCAAGGGACCGGGCGGAGCAATGGACCTCGTGCACGGCGCTCGCCGCGTGATTGTCGTGATGGAGCATGTCGCCAGGAACGGCGACCACAAGATCGTCGACGAGTGCACACTGCCACTGACCGGTCGCGCCGTGGTCAGTCGCATCATCACGGACCTTGCGGTTCTCGATGTCACCGAAGCCGGATTGGTGCTTCGTGAACTCGCCCCCGGCGTCACTCTCGCCGAGGTGCAGACCGCAACCGGTGTTCCGCTGGTCGTGGACGGACAACCCGGCGTGGCAATATTGTGAACTGTGCTCGCGAGGCGAGCCACGCGGATGTGAACGGCGGTCACGGTGTACTGGTTCCTCAAGTACCTTGTCGTAGGCCCGCTCCTCCATGTGTTCTTTCGGATCCGCATTGACGGGCTCGAGAACCTGCCGAAGCACGGCGCGATCATCATGGCGAGCAACCATCTCTCCGCGATTGATTCCTTCTTTCTACCGATTGCCCTGCCGCGCCGGCTGACGTTCTTGGCGAAGGCTGCCTACTTCCACGGCAAAGGGCCAACCGGATGGTTCGTGCGCAACTTCCTCCTGTCCATTGGTCAGATCCCGATCGACCGATCGGGTGGCGCCGCATCCAGCGACTCTCTGAACTCGGGTCTCGCCGCGCTCGCCGAGGGCAAGGCGCTTGGCATCTACCCCGAGGGCACGCGCAGCCCGACCGGGAGCCTCTACCGCGGAAAGACGGGGATCGCGCGCATGGTGCTGGCCGCCGGTGTGCCGATAATTCCCGTGAGCGTCAGCGGGACAGCCGAGATCTTCCCCAAGGGGAGCAAGTTCCTGCACTTCCCGCGGATCACGGTGAACATTGGTGACCCGCTCGACTTCTCGCGTTTCGCGGGTCTCGACAACGATCGCTTCATTCTCCGCGCGGTGACCGACGAGGTGATGCTTAACATCCTCGCGCTGGGCGACCAGGACTACGTCGATATCTACGCGTCAAACGTCAAGAACAATTCCGACTTCGATCCACAGCGCGAGCTGGCGGACGCGACCCAGTCCTAGCACTGGCGGCTAGGGCGTGAACACGTCGTTCAGCGTCACTGTCTGAAGGTTGCGCTGCCGCAGGATGGCGAGCAGCTGCGAGTACACCGTGGTCACCGGCGTGTAGTTGGCATGCCCGATCACGATGTGGTGCGGAAGAAACCACTGCTGGGCGAACTGCACGACCTGGTCCGGCGTGATCAGTCCTGAGTCCGACAGCGATCCGTACCAGAGCACGGGCGCGCGGTAGCCGATGCTCGCCGCGACGGCCTGGGTGTGCGCGTTGGTGTACCCGTACGGCGGCCGATAGAAGGGAGCGGCGTCGACGCCATAGGTGTTGCGGATGAAGGCAGCGTTGCGCTGAAGCTGGTCGACGATGCCGGAATCAGAGAGTTTGGTGAGCGCCAGATGATCAAAGGTGTGGTTGCCGAGTTGAACCTGACCGGACTCGACCAGCGGGCGCAGCGCAGGAGCGTTGTCTGTCCACGACGGGAACTTGCCGTTGAGAAAGAACGTCAGGCGGATACCACTAACCTTCGCGATCTGCGCGTAGGCGGCCACTACCTCGCTGTCGGCCCCGTCATCCACCGTCCACGCCATCACATTGCCATCGGCAACGGGGAGCCCGTAAATCGCTCCGCCGGGAATGCGCACCTTATTAAGAACCGGCGCAGGGATGGGCGTTGGCGTGGGGGAGTAGGCCGGTGTCGGAGTTGGCGTCGGCGTGGGGACGGCACGGATCGTTGACGGCTGATTCGTGGTGGAATGCACGTGACCCGGGATGCCATGCTCGGCGCACGCGGTCAGGGACAGCACCGCGCCTGCCGCGATGGCGGTAAGAAGGGCGCGGCGATCCACAACGGAAAAGTAGCGCAAATTTGCGCCGCCGGTAAGGGGAACTCGGTCGACTATTACTCGGTTACGCGTTGGGTCTCTAGCGACACGGACGAGATCAGCGGCGAATCGATTTCGCCGGTCATCCGCTGGCTCTCGCGACGAAGGTCAAGCTGCACCATGACGAGTACCGCCAGGTCTTCGAGGTTGGCCATCTCGACTTCGGTGACCGTGTGCGGCTTGGTATCGAAGACGCTCAGTGTGCCGATGACTTCACCCCCGTCGCGTCGGAGCGGTACCCCGGCATAGAACCGTAGTCCCGTCTCACCCGTCACCAGATTGCTGGTGCGTGCCGTTTCGTGGAGCCGGGCATCCTCGATCACTATGGTTTCCTGGGCGAGTGGCCCCGGGGCCTCGAGATCGACCTGTCGCAGGATGTGGTCGACCTCTGCGCCAAAGTGGGACTTCAGCCAAATCCGATCGTTGTCGAGAACGCTCACCATGGCAATCGGTGCACCAAACAGCCGGGCGGCGAGGGAGGTGACTCGGTCAAGCGCCATGTCTGGGTAGGTGTCCACGTAGGCGGAACGGATCGCGTCGGATTCGGTCGGCTCGGTCGGCGCGAGGAGCGGGGCGTCGACATCCTTGTGGCGGGCGCTCTCGGCGATGACGAGTTGGCGCAGGGAAGCGACGAGATCGCGTGGGTGCGGTCGATCGCTTGGACGACGTGCGGTCATTGCCCCCAGAACTGACTGCCAGTGCGGGGGAAGGTCGTCGGGGATCACGGGATTGCGCGTGACTCGCGCGACCGCAGATTCCACGATCGAGCCCGGGTATTCGACATGTCGCGTGAAGCATTCGAGCAACACGAGCCCGAGCGAGTAAACGTCGCTCTGGGTACCGACCTTGGCTCCGGCCGCCTGCTCGGGGCTGAGGTAGGCCGCTGTTCCGGTGGTCGCGCCCTCCCTTGTCATCCGTTCCATGTCTTCGCTCAGCGCGATACCGAAGTCGCTGAGTTTCGCGCGTGCTCGGGGAGCGCCGTTGCCGTAATCGACGAGCAGGATGTTGGACGGTTTGATGT
Organism: Glaciihabitans sp.; assembly: GCA_017882805.1. GTDB lineage: Bacteria > Actinomycetota > Actinomycetes > Actinomycetales > Microbacteriaceae > Galbitalea. The sequence continues at coordinate 3,831 of JADGOT010000291.1, forward strand.
CGCGGTGAACAACGTTGTTGCCATGAACGTATTCGAGGGCTTCAGCGATATCGAACCCGATCTCGGCGATGTGGCGGGGTGCGATCGGGCCTGCTGCGAGTCGCGACTGGAGGTCGGTGCCGCGCACAAACTCCATCACCAGGTACCGGTGGTGTTGACCGTCCTCGGCGAGATCGACGCCCGCGTCGAACAGATTGACGAGGCCGTGATGGTTGAGGCTTGACAGCAGGGCGAGCTCCGACTCTTGCCGACTCGTGTCTGCCGCGCTGGACAGGGTGAAGAGCTTGATTGCAACCGGACGGCCGAGAACCTGGTCCTGAGCGCGAAAGACAATGGACATTCCGCCGCGGCCAAGAACAGCCTCGAGCCAATAACGCTCGCCGAGGAGTCGGTCAATGGTGTCTGCAGCTGGCACGGCCAATCCCTCCCGCTCCTTTGCGCAATTCTATTGAGCCTCGGCGTGAGCTGAATCTCCTTTTGGGGATTTGACTGAGCCACAAAAATGGCTCACACCTGAACTGGGGCAACGTTTTCGTTACCAATTCGTTGCCAAAAGGTGACAGATCACAGAGCCTCGGGTAACCTCGAAATGTAACTGGGGCTGCTTCCGCGTGGGAATTTGCCCGCTAGCACCCGGTTAAATTCGCCCGGAGGTTCACGCCGTGTCCGATGAGCAGCAGCCAGATTCGCTGGCAAAGCTCTTCGCGAACCGCGCCGACACTGGTTCAGTGCCCGCCCCATTGGTTCCCGCTCAGCCCCAATTCACCTCTCGCCGAGAGATGAAAAACGCCGCTTCGCCGACTCGGAAATCAGGACCTCGCACCGCGAAGTCCGGTTCGACCGCGCCGCGAGCAACGACCAAGCTCAGTCGACGAGACCAGGCGGCCGTCCGAAGACTGGCGGCAACACCCAAAATTACGTCGACATCCACCCCTCCGCGGGGTCAGGGTGGCCGCAAGCGGCAGAACCCGCTCAAGGTCCTGTTTGTTTTGCTCGTTATCTCCGGCTTCGTTGGTGGCATTGCGCTTCCTGCTGTGGCTTCGTCTGCCAATACCCTTCGGGCTGGCAGCGCGACGACCAAGGGCAGCCAGTCGGTCAAGGTCAGTGCCAGCATCGAAACCTCGAAAGTCAGTCGAGACACGGTCTCCGCCACGACTGAGGCGGAACTGCGCACCGAGCAGATCAACGCCCAGTACCTTGCGGATGCCTCGCGCGTACGCCAGCCCGGCGATGACTACCCGTGGCGCGACGCCGGCTACTCTCTCTCGCCGCTCGGCTACAACTACCGGCAGTGCGTGGACTTTGTGGCTTGGCGTCTCAACCGTGACCAGGGCGTCACGGCTGCTCCGTGGAAATGGGTCTGGTCCAACCTCACTCCGAGCGGCGGCAGCGCCTCGGAGTGGCAACGGGCCTGGATCGCCCACGGCTGGACGACCAGCGCGACTCCCATCGTTGGTGCCGTCGCGTGGTTCGTAGGTAACCACGTCGCGTACGTGCATGCCATCTCCGGCGACAACGTTGTGATCGAGGAATACAACGGCACGTCAAGCCGGTCGTACGCCATTCGCACCATTCCGAGCTCATCGGTGGGCCGCTTCCTCTACCCACCGAGCTAGTCGGTTCGAGGAGTCGGAGTTCGCGCAGCGATGCGCAGCGACGGCATAACTAGTGGGCGAAACCCCGCAGGCGTCCCCGAAATTGCGGGTATCCGGCCTTAAAGTGGCCTCGTGTGGCGTGCCGGTAGTCGCGAGGACGAATCCCTCGAAGATGATGCGCCGCTCGACGCCCCACGACAGGCGACGCTGCCGCACACGCTTAGTCTCGGGGATCCAACAGTGAGGGCGGTGAACGTGGCTGAACCGACCTGGGAGGCCTGGCGAACCGAACTTGCCGACATCGGCGGCTCATCACCGCTCCTGCACTTCGTTGATTCCCCGCGCACACGAATCGAACTCAGTTCGACTCATCCGGGCGGTCTCGCGCAGTTCATCACAGGCAAGACGACCCTGCTCTCCAATCTGATTCGCGACGAGGTAGCACTCAGGATCGCGAAGACCGCTGCGGGCGAGATCGCGGCCAAGGGCCTGGAGCTTGCCACAGCTCGCGGTATTGACGCTATTGCGCTTGGCATTGGCGTAGTCGAGTGGCGGCACGAGGACGTCGACTACCGTGCTCCATTGCTTCTACGTCCGCTCGCCATTCGACGGGCAGGCAAGGATTTCGAGCTCAAGCTTCGGGGCGAAGCAATTCTCAACCCGGAACTGCAGCGGACGTTGCTGGCTCAGTTCCAGCTCGATCTGGACGAGCGTGCCTTCGTTGCGCTGACCGATGAGGATGGCACCTTCAAGCCCAACCCGGTCATCGACCGTCTGCGGGGACTCACGAGCCACCTCGAGTCGTTCACGGTCAGCCCGCGTCTGGTGGTCTCGTCGTTCGCCGAGGTCGCCACCGGGATGGTGGCGGATGCCGCGAACCTGGAGAACCCGGTTCTGGATGCACTCGCGGGCAATCCCACGGCCCGCTGGACGATCGAGGAGAGTTACTCACCGGTCGCCGCGATGAGTTCAGATACTCGACCCCCGCAGTCCGACACTCTGCTTCTGGACGCCGATGCCGAGCAGGAGAACGTCGTCGCGCAGATTGCGGCGGGCAATTCGCTCGTCGTGAAGACGCTGCCCGGCACCGGCGGAACACAGACAATCGTCAATGCAATCGGTAACCTGGTAAGCCAGAACAAGCGGATTCTCGTGGTGAGTGCGCGCCGATCCTCGTTGCACGGGATCACCCAGCGACTTGTCGATGTCGGCCTCCCGGGTCTCGCCGTCTCTCCCGCGACGCTCCGTCGCGACATCGTTCGCTCTATCTCCCGGATCGAGAAGGCGAAGAAGCCGCTGATTGGCGACGTAGATGACGCCCTGGTGCGCCTGCGAAAGGTGATGCTGGACTACCGCGCAGCACTGTCTCGTCCGGATGAGGTGCTCGGGGTCAGCGTTCTCGAGTGCATTACCGAGCTGAGTCGGCTCTCGTTTCTCCCCGTCCCACCGAAGACCACAGCGCGACTGAGTCGCGCGACCGTCGAAGCGCTGGTAGTTGACCGACATCGAGCATCCGAAACCATGGTGACGGCGGCGGCGCTCGGAGAATTCCGATACGGCCCTGTGGATTCACCGTGGTACGGCGCCCAGTTCGCGAGCGGTGACGCCGCGACGCGGGCGCACCGAATTGCCCAGCACCTGCACGAAGACCTGCTTCCCCAGTTGTTCTCGCGCGCCCAGGAGCTCATTCGGGGAACCTACATGCGCCCGTTCGAGAACTTTGCCGAGCTCGGTACCTACCTCTC
>JADGOT010000292.1 GCA_017882805.1 Glaciihabitans sp.
ACTAGGTGCGTTCAGTGCCACCACTCAAAGCCTCGCAGTCACGCACGAGACGTTCGGCGACGCCGTCCAGATGCTCGGCTGTGGTTCGGTACCAACCAGCGAATTCCTCCGCACGCTGCCCTCGGTCCACCGCCATGCGTGCCACCTCGCTCGGCGCGACTCCCCCTCGCGACGTGCGAATCTGAACGAAGTGGTCTGCGTTCAGAGCAAGACGGACACTGTCTTCAGAGATGTCCACTCGCCCACCACAAACGTCATGCGCCGTCGCCATGACGTCGGCGGCGTGCACCTCCCGCACGTCTCGAACTCCTTGCGCGGCAGCACTCTGCACAACCCGGGAGACCACCGTATGCGCCTCCTTGAAGGTGCAACCGGCCTCGCGCACCAGGGTGTCCGCCAACTCCGTCGCAGTCGCGAACGACGACAACGCGCGTTCCCGCATCACCTCGACGTTGACCTCTATCGTGCCAAGTACGCCCGACAGGAGGTGCAACACGTTGGTCAGAACCGAAGCAGAACGCCAGATGTATGGCTGTAGGTCGTCTTCGGTATCAACGATGTCCCCAAATGGCGTGTTGTGCATCATCGTCAGCACTGTTGCTGCACTCGCTGACGCAGCGGAGAGCAGCGACCGCGAGTGTTCGATTGAGACCGGATTCCGCTTCTGCGGCATGATCGATGACATTTGAACGTACGGCGACGCGACCTTGTAGAGGCCGAATTCCTCGGTGCACCAGGCGAGAAAGTCCACACAGCTGCGCCCCGTGTCGATCGCCATCAGCTGCAAAGCCGTCGCGCTCTGCGCGATGTAGTCCGTGCTGGCGACGGCGTCGTATGAGTTCTCAACCAGGCCACGAAAGCCGAGCAACTCCGCCGTGAATTCGCGGTCGATCCCGAAGCCCGTTCCCGTCAGCGCCGCCGCGCCCATCGGCGAGAAGTCAAGACTTGCGTATGCCGACTGGACCCGCTCGATATCCCTGCCCAACACGTCAGCGATAGCAAGAAACCGGTGCCCCAAGATCGACGGCTGCGCTGGCTGCGTGTGCGTATGCTCAAGTGTCAGAGTCTCGGAATGCTCCGCAGCAAGTCGCACGAGCGTCTCGTACAGTTCACCAGCGGCCGCCAGCACACGCAGCAATTGGTGTCGCATGATCATGCGGTAGAGGCACATGCCCATATCGTTACGCGAACGTGCAATGTGCAGATTGCCCACCGCGTCGCCGCCTTGCGTGAGCATCTGTGACTCGACAGTAAAGAAGAGGTCTTCGTACTCGCCGGTGTACTGGGAGGCGGCGATCGCATCGAGGTCCAAACCATCAATTGTGCCGGCAATCGTTGCGGCATCCGCATCGTTGATGAGCCCGACCGAGTGCAACATGAGCAGGTGCGCGCGATGAATCTGAATCATCGACGGCAGGAGCACCGCTTTCGCTTCATCGTATGCCGGGCGCAGCACCGCTGTCGTGTAGCTCTTGCCAGGGAACGTCGATCCGTCCCTAGCAATGATGTCGTCGCGCTTCATTGGATCTCCATCTGTCGGAACGGTTGTCAGGTTGCCGGGACTGCAACGGCAAGTTCCCGAGTCCCCATGCGCCGCGTGACGATGAGGACTCCGAGCACGAGCGCGACCTGAATCATGCCGTACACTGCTCCGGTGCCGATATTCCCTTGATAGTTCTGGTTGTTGATCTCGATTGACAGCGGGACCCATTGCGGAGTGTAGAGAACCACCGATGCCACGAACTCGCCCACGCCATCGACAAATGCGAGCAAAGCCCCTGCCATGATTCCTCGGGACACGAGCGGCAACACGACCTTGCGGAACGTGTACCACCACGTAGCGCCGAGACTTCGAGCTGCGTCCTCGAGGTTGGGGTCCAGTTGGGACCAGGACGCGAACGAGGAGCGGAAGACGAGCGGATTGAAGCGGACAAAGTACGCCAACGGAACGATGGCAAATGTCCCGACGAGCACGCGGCCCGCGGCGAAGGGTGATGGATCGGAGAAGGCAGTGATCAGGTTGATGGCAACAACGGTTCCTGGGAGCGCCCACGGCAGCATGATCGCGATGTCCAGGGCCACCTTGCCGCGGAACTTCAGCCGGCTCATGATGTAGGCTGCGCCCGCACCGAGCACAATCGCACCACCGACAGCCAGGAGGCTCATCAGCAGCGAGTTCATCACCGGGCGCCAGAACTCGCTACCCGAGAACATCTGGGCATACCATTCGAGCGTGTACTGCGTCGGCAGAATCGTGGCCAACCATCCGCCCTTGGCGGTAACTGACAGCACCAGGATCATGATGATCGGCAGAATCAGAACAAGCGTCAGCGGAATGGCAATAAGCGTAATCACCGCGCGCGCGAGCGGCGAGGTCACAGTCGAGCGCGCGCGCCCGCCGCCCTTCGACTGCGTTCGGTAGATATTGCGCTGCTCATAACTCCTGATCACCGCAAGGAACACGATCGAGATCACCGCGAGCGTGGTCGCGATGATCGAGGCCAATCGCATATCGCCATCGGATTTCGCAATCACGATCTGCTGCGTCATGACGTTTGTGTATTGGAACAACAGTGGGGCCGTGTACGAGGCCATTGAGGACATGAAGGTGATGAGAGCACCTGCGACGACCGCTGGTGTGAGCATCGGGAGGATCACTCTCAGCCAGGTGCGCGCTCGTGACGCCCCCATGCTGTAGGACGCTTCTTCGAGTGACACATCAGCACTCATCAACGCAGCCGAGACGGTGAGAAAGAAATACGGGTACATCGTCATCGCGTGCACGATTAGCACACCCGCCAGGCCCTGCAGCCAAAGATCCTTGGCAGCGACGCCAAGCCACTCATGAAGCGCGAACGGAATGCGCCCCCCAACACCAAACAAGAGTTTGAACGCCCACACTCCCATGAGTGGCGGGAGGGCGATCGGCAGCAAAGCTAGCACCTGGCAGAAACCCCGGCCGGGGAACTCCCACCGCGTCAGCAATACCGCTACGCCTGTGCCCAGGAGACCGGCCGCAATCACGCTCAGGATGGCAAGTGAAATGCTGCCCGCGATCGCGTCGCGTTGCGCGTTGGAGAGAAAGAAGTCACCCCAAGCGTGGAACGAGACACCGATCGTGTCGATCGGGTCGGTCGACAGACTCCGCCGGACCGTTGCAATCATCGGGCCGATCACATACCCGAAGAGTACGACGAGCAGAACCGTCAGGGTCGCGATGACGTTGAACCGTCGGCGAAACCACGAGGGGCGCTTGTACACCGCGTTGGTCGTTTCAAGCCCGACGTCTGGGCTTGTCGTGGCTGTGGTCATGGCGCGGGCTCCGCCGTGACGAAGTAGATGCTCGCGGCCGATAGGAGCACGGAGAGTCGGTCGCCGAGCGTTGGACGAATCCCAGCTCCGATGAGATCGAGCAGCACTGCTCCGATCGGAGTTTCGAGTTCGCAGGAGAGCGTCGCCCCGACGTATTCGACGTCAGTGACGGTACCGCTGACGACGTTCTGGGTGTCCGTCTGGCTTGCGGGGCGAATCGTCTCCGCACGAATTGTGACACCGACCGCGTTCCCGGGCGCGAGAGGCAAACCGGGCGACGTGCGTGATGCCGAGCCCTGGATGGTGCTGCCATCGCCGAGGCGCACGCTGACCACATCACCAGCGACCTCGGTGACCACGCCATCAAAGATATTGTTCCGACCGAGGAAGGTCGCCACGAATCTCGTGCTTGGCCGCTCGTAAACGTCGGCGGGGGTGCCGACCTGGTGCACTTCGGCGGTATTCATCACGGCCACTCGGGTGGACATGGCCAGAGCCTCCGCCTGGTCGTGTGTCACATAGATCGATGTGATACCGGTCTCCGCATGCAGATTGCGAAGCGCACCTCGCGTCTCCAATCGGAGCTTGGCGTCGAGATTCGACATCGGTTCGTCGAGCAGGAGCAACTGGGGACGGTATACCAGCGCCCGGGCAAGAGCAACGCGCTGTTGTTGTCCCCCAGAGAGCTCGTCCACCCGTGCATCCGCCTGTTCCGTGAGGTGCACCTGCGCGAGGACTTGACGGATTCGCTCCTCCGCCACAGCCCCACGAATCTTCCGCACCGTCAGGCCGAAAGCAACGTTACCCGCGACTGACATGTGCGGGAAGAGCGCATAGTTCTGAAACACCAGGCCGACATCCCGCCTATTGGCTGGCATGTATGTCACATCACGGTCATTGAACAGGATGTGGCCCGAGTCCGGTTCCTCGAAACCCGCGATCATCCGAAGCGTCGTGGACTTTCCGCAACCAGATGGCCCGAGGAGGGTGAAGAACTCGCCCTCCTCGATCCGCAGGTTCATCCGGTCAACAACGACTCCGGAACGGCTGAACGACTTTGTTAGTCCATCAAGGGTTACCGAGACCACGGACTATTTCCCGCCCTTGCCCTTGATGTTGTCGATCCAGTAGGTCATCCACTCAGTCTGGTGTGCACCCAGAACCTTCCAGTCGATCTTCATCTCATTGATCGTGAGCTTGGTCAGCCAGTCGGGCTTGGCCGCCGCGTCAATCTCCATCGCGGGCACCTGGTAGTAATCCTTTGCAAGCTTCGCCTGCATCGTTGGTTCCATCAGGAAGTCCATGAAGTCCTTCGCGGCCTGGTCTTGATTCTTGTTCTTGACGACTGCAACCCCATCGAGGAGGACTGGCGCACCAGACGTTGGCATGACGAAGCCCCACGGATGGTGGTTCTTCAACTGCCCGATCAGCACATCCTGCAGGTCCCAGACGGACACGACGCCGGTCCCCTGATCGAGCTGCGTGTACATGTCCTCCGGGGTCGCCGCGTACGCTACCGTGTTGGCATCGAGGGCCTTGAGGAATGCGTAGCCCGCGTCGGGCTTGTTGTCTTTGACGAATGACTGGTACACCATGGCCGAGTAGATGGTGCGCATGGTGCCGGAGGGCGACACGTCACGAATGACGATCTTGTCTTTCCATTCCGGTTTGATAAGGTCACTCCAGTCCTTCGGGGCCGCAGCCGCGGACAGGAGCTTGTTGTTATAGATAATGACTTCCGGCAATTGCATCTCAGCAAACCACTGATTGCCCGGGTCCTTGCTGGCAGCCGGAATCTTGTCCGCGTACTTGGCAACGTAGGAGGTCAGGAGCCCTTCTGAGGCTGCCTGCACAAGCTGCTGCTGGGTTCCGCCCCACAGGAATCCGGCCTGCGGGTTGGACTTCTCTGCGCGCATGCGGTCGAGGTTGTCCTGCGCTCCGGCGATGATGGTCTGGACTTTGCCCTTGTACTGCGGGAACTTCGCCTCGAACTGTGAGACGACCGAGGCGACCTCGTCCTTGTCTCGACCGGTGTAGATGGTCAGCGATTGCGCGGCAGCGCCAGCTCCCGTCGTCGCCCCAGCAGCGGGCGTCGTCGCCCCAGCAGCGGGCTTGGAGTCAGCGGCGCAACCGGACAGGACGAGGGATGAGAGCGCGACGGCAACGGCGCCGCGCAGCACGGAGGAACGCATCGTTCTTGTATCCATCGGTTCTCCCTACTCACTTCTTTCGCGTGAGTTCGTGTCAAATCCCGTGGGAGCTCCCTTCCGGGTTGACCTGATCAGGCCGCTCGTACCTCCTCCCGGGGTGGCCGCCTGCCGAGGATCCCGTCGACGAACTGCTCGCCCCCGAGGGCGAGGGCCGTGAGGGTGGCGCCGCCGTTGAGACCCGCCAGCTGACCCAGGCGCTCGACAATCGTGGACACGAGACACCGCGTTCTCCCGGGTGCCGGCTCACGTGATGGCTCGCGAGCCGTGATTCTATCGCTTGTCTCTGGACCAGGGCGGCGGGGAAGGCCGCCGTCGTCAATTCAGTGGGGCAGCCGCAGGTCAGTCCTTGCGGCGCGGAAGCACCAGGAGCGCGTCACCGACCGGACGCTGCCCGGTGGCATCCGACGGTGTGTTGACGACCTTGATTCGGATTGTTGAACCCTTCAGGCAGGGCAGGGAAGCCACGATCGGCGGAGCCGGTGACTTGAACGTCCAACTTCGACGAATGGATGCTACCTGCGCGCACCCTGTGTACAGGACCGCCCCACTGGCACGGTAAGGGCGTCGACCTCCTCGTCGCCCGACGGTTCAAGGCGCGCGGCATAAGCCGGTTTCCCCGTGACGCGAACGTCGCGTCGTCGTCCTCGCACGCGACCAGGTTAGGAGAGACGCCGC
>JADGOT010000293.1 GCA_017882805.1 Glaciihabitans sp.
AATACCACGATGCTCGACTGGCTGCGTGCCGAGTTGGCCGCCAACGGTCCGCAACAGGCGGGCAAGATCGAGCACGAGAGCGGAAGCAGGCGCAAGGGCGGCTGGTGGGAGTGGTCCGAGGTGAAGAGCGGCCTCGAGTACCTGTTCTATCTGGGCGAGGTCGTCTCCGCCGGGCGCGCTCGGTTCGAACGCACCTATGCGCTGACGGAGCAGGTGATTCCGCCCGAACTACTCGACATCGAGATCGACAAGCGCGATGCGGTGCGGCAGCTGTTGGTCGCCTCCACCGCCGCCCACGGGCTCGGGACCGTCCACGACCTTGCCGACTACTTTCGGCTACCGCTGACCCATGCTGCCGGCGTTCTGGCCGAACTCGCGGACGAGGGCTCGCTTGTTCCCGTCGTCGTGAAGGGGTGGGAGCGTGGCGGTCGACCATTGACGGTGTACCTGCATCCTGAAGCCAGGATTCCGCACCAGATCAAGACAGCCGCACTCCTGTCGCCGTTTGATCCAGTGGTCTGGAAGCGGGAGCGCGCACTTCGCCTCTTCGACTTCCACTATCGAATCGAGATCTACACACCGGCGCCCAAACGCATCTATGGGTATTACACGCTTCCCGTGCTCGTGGATGACCGGATCGTGGCCCGCATCGATCTGAAGAGTGACCGGCAGAACGGTGTTCTGCGCGTGCAATCGGCCTGGCACGAGCCTGGTCAACCAGGGGGCTACGAGGGTCGTGTCGCCGAGCTCCTACGACAGACGGCGGCATGGCAGGGACTCGGCGGAGTTGAGGTTCGGGGTCGCGGGGATCTCGCTGACGCGATGGCGATCGAGCTCGGCGAGCCGCTACTGCCGCGGTCCGACGACCCAGAAAACTAAAGCACCTATTCCCCATATCCGCGCTGCAGAACCTCGTACTCTCCGCTGAGGCACCCATTGGAAAATAGCGAGTCGGGGCTAGGCTGTCGACCAGATAGTTCGAGCGTTCTTCAGTGGAAGGAGAGAGAGATCATGACTGTATTTGTGCTGCCACAGCATTCCCTCATCCTTCTCGAGGTCATCGCCATCTAGACAACCGGTGACCTCCTCGTACTTGGAGTTCATCACAGTGTTCGTCGACGATCTACCGGCCGACTCCTCGGCCATCATTCCGCTTTTTTCGCGCCTCGAGCCCGGGGCAGACCAGCGCTGGACGACCTGGCCGGTCGTCGTTCCAACCTCGCGCGGCCCGAAGCCGCATCCGTCGTGGGTCGTGACCTCTGCTGGTGCTTTCGATACCGAGCTCGGCATCGTCAAGACCGGCAAGGAGGCCGACTTATTTCTCATCGAGCGCGCCGTTCCGGATGACCCGACGCAGTCGAGCATTCTCGCGGCGAAGCGCTACCGCGGAGCCGAGACGAGCGACTTCCACCGGTCATCCCGCTACAGCGAGGGGCGAGGGATGCGCAACACGCGCGACTCGCGCGCCGTGAGTCGCGGGTCCAGCTATGGCAGGGCGGTCGCTGCGGGCCACTGGGCCTACGCCGAGTTCGAGGCGCTGTGCACGCTCTACACTCTCGGGCTGCCCGTTCCATACCCCGTGCAGGTAAACAACACCGAGATCCTGATGGAGTTCATCGGGGATGGCCGCCAGGCGGCGCCCCGGCTCGCTCAGGTTCGAGCGACCAAACAGGAGCTTCAGGGCTACCTCGATCAGACGGTCGAGATCCTGCGCGGAATCGCCGACGCCGGCTATGCGCACGGTGACCTGTCTCCCTACAACCTGCTCGTGCACGAAGGCCGAGTCGTGGTCATCGATCTGCCGCAGCTCGTCGAGGTCGTGAGCAATCCGACCGGAATGGACTTCCTGCATCGCGACTGCGTGAACGTATGCACGTGGTTTGCTCGGCAGGGCGTCGAAGCCGACCCTGAACCGATCTTCGCCGACCTGATCGCCCGGATGTTCTAACGCTCGGGCGCACTGTTCGGTGGTCTAGAAACTTCCGCCGATCTTCTGTAGCCGCGCAATGCGGTCGGGAATCGGGGGATGCGTGCCGAAGATCTTGGCGATGAAGCCGGGCTTGTTGGGATCGGCAACCCACATGTGCGCCATGCTCGAATTCTGTCGGGCGACCGGGCGACCGTATTGTCCGAGCTTCGCCAGGGCGCTCTCGAGCTCGGGCGGGTTACGGGTGATCATCGCGCTGGATGCGTCAGCGAGATATTCGCGCTGACGCGAAATCGCGGCCTGAATGACGGCGGCCATGATCGGCGAGATGATGAGCGCCGCGATTCCGATCACGAGAACGATGGGATTGCCGCCGCTGTTGTTATTGCGGTTGTTGCCGCCGAAGAAGCTCAAGCGCAGCGCGATGTCGGCAATGAACCCGATGGCGACGACCAGCCCGAAGACCAGGGTCGACACCCGGATGTCGTAGTTCTGCACGTGACCTATCTCGTGCGCCATGACGCCCTGAAGCTCCGAATCATCCATCAGGTCGAGGATGCCCGTGGTCGCCGCGACTGCGGCATGCTTCGGATCGCGACCCGTCGAGAATGCGTTCGGCGCCGGATCGTTGATGATGTAGACCTTGGGCATCGGCAGGCCTGTCGTGATCGACAGGTTCTCGACGATGTTGTACAACCGCGGATTGTCTGCGCGCTGGATCTCTTGTGCTCCGGTAATCGCGAGCGCCTGACGGCCCGCCGCAAAATACTGGATAAACGTGTAGAGCCCTGCACCGATCACCACGCAATAGAACAGGAAATAGTTTCCCGACGAACCACTGCCCCAGAGGTAATTGATGGCAAACCCGAGGGCAGCCAGAATCACCATGAACAACAGGATGATGAAGACGGTGTTGCGCTTGTTGGCCGCGATAGCCCTATACATGTAGCTCGGATTTCGTTAGTCGAAAATGCTGAGGACCAATAGTGCTGAAGACTAGAACTGCACGCGGGGCGGCTCAGCGATCGCGGTCGGGTCGTCCACCTCGAAGAAGTCGCGCTTGGTGAATCCGAGACGCTTCGCGAACACGTTGTTCGGGAAGACCTGGATCTTGGTGTTGAAGTCACGAACGCCGCCGTTGTAGAAGCGACGCGACGCCTGGATCTTGTCTTCGGTGTCGACCAGCTGAGCCTGTAGGTCAAGGAAGCTCTGGCTCGCCTGCAGCTGCGGGTAGGCCTCGGCGACCGCGAAGATCGACTTGAGCGCGCTCTGCATTGGACCTTCTGCGGCGGTGGCCTGTGCGGGCGTCGACGCATTGACGGTCGCTGCACGTGCGGCCGTGACAGCCTCGAACACACCACTCTCGTGAGCGGCGTACCCCTTGACCGAGTCAACGAGGTTCGGGATGAGGTCGGCTCGACGCTTGAGCTGAACCGTGATGTCGCTCCACGCCTCGTCCACGCGGTTCTTCAGCGTGATTAGCGAGTTGTAGGTCGCCCAGAGGTAGATGCCGATGATGATGAGGAGCACCACAATGATGCCGATGATGAGTAGAAGCATGCCTAGAACTATAGGCGAATGCCGTCCAAGTTCTCTGTGCAATTGTTCTCTATATTCTGTGCGTAGCATTCGCCGGTACGGTGAGCAACATGTCGAACCCCCGCCGATTTGCTGCCGTTTCACTCGTCGCCGCTGTCGCGCTTCTGGCACTCGCCGCGTGCGCTCCGGCTGCGCACATCCATCGACCCGGCGGACACTCCAGCGGAGGCGCTGGGGCAACGGCAACCCCGTCGGCGACGCCGAAGCCCGTCGCGGCAGCGCCCCCGAAGGTTCGGGTGCCGCTCACCTGTGAGCAGATTGCGCCGGCGGCCCAAGTATCGAGTGTTCTGGGCGCGACCGAAACGCTGAACATGTCAGATCAGACCAAGGGCGAACCGTGGCAACCGTTTGACCTCGAGCCCTACGCATACGTTCAGGATGGCGCGCGAGTGTGCAATTACAGCACCGCGTCCGCCACCGACCTCACGTTCTACCGCGCGTACGTGATGCCCGACGCATCCCTTGCCCTGTGGACCCCGTACCTCGCGCAGCAGAGTGCTCCGTCGAGCTTCAACATCGTGCCGAGCCCGTACGGGACGAACTCGAACCTCAACTGCGAGTACAGCTACCACGCCCTCGACTGCGACCTCGAGGTTCTGATCGGTTCAACCTGGGTCAGCCTCTATGGCTACTCCGACGAGTACCCTGCCGGAACCGTGGCAGTGGCCGCAACCAAGTTCGCACCGCTCTTCAACACGGCCGTCGCAGCAGTTAAGGCCGCGACAATCGCCGAGCCGCTGTGGAGCGATCCGGCCGCGACATCGGTGGGTGTCACGAGCGATTACGTTGCGTTCGACACGGCGCTGTCGACCGCGCTGGGCAGCACAGTGCAGAACCAGTCCTACGAGTTCGGACCAACCATCGAGGAGGCGACTGATGACGCCGTCATTCCGGTTCGCCTGAGCTACTACCAGGACGGCGTCAACAACGACATTCTGAACATTCAGGTCTTGCCACAGGGGTCGTGGGCGTGGTCCGCGATCAACGCGGCAGCAACCTCCGAACCGGGTTATGCAACGGTGGCGGGCATCGGTGACAAGGCCATCAGCTTCGGCATTACCGGGGGCAACAGCCCGAATGAGCTCGCCCTGGTCGTGATCAAGGGCCACAACCTGTTTACCGTCGAGGTCGACACCTCCGACGCGCCGTCCGTCGCTGGTCTGCCCGACCTCGCCAAGAAGGCCGCCATCTTCGTCGCGAGCAAGATCGGTTAGCAAGATCGGTTAGCAAGATCGATTAGTCCGATCTGGGCAACTGTTCTCTATGTCCGGCGCGGTCGCCACGCAACTAGCCTGTGGGGCATGACGAAAGCTCGGCAACATTCCCGGATCACAACGATCATCTCGACTGTCGCTGCAGTTGCGACCGTGCTCGCGCTGAGCGCGTGCGCTCCCACCGCGCACAACGCCGGCACGACCCACGCACACGCTGGTTCCGGGAACGGCGGCGGATCCGTCCCCGGGCCAAAGCTGACGCCGAAGCCGAAGCCGCTCGCCGCACCCGTCACTCGAGTAACCAAGACCTGCACCGGACTCGTGCCGGCACCCGCGCTCACGACTTCGGTCGGCGTCACGGTGCCGGTCGTGACACCACCGGCGGACCTCGAGGCGGACGTGACCTTCATCCAGGACGGCGCCCTCACCTGCAACTGGTCGGACAACTACCCGAACGATCGGCAGTTGTCATCGAACCACCTCGCGCTGTGGGTCCTGCCCGACGTTCCGACGGCGAGTTGGGCGACAGCTACCCCAACCCTCGTGTTGGCCGGTGAAGCGAAGACCTCACTCATCGCTGGTGACGCGTACGGCTGGTGCAACCCTGGTCAACCGTCCGGCATCGTCTGCCAGGTCGATACACGAGTCGGCACGACCTGGCTGAGTATGGAGGTCGAGTCGTTGTCGAAGCCGTTTACAACTAACGACGCCGGGCTCACCCACTTCGCGGCCCTGATCAACCCAATGGTCGCCGCGGCCGGCAACGCCAGCTTCGTCACGGAGCCGAAGTGGACAAACCCCGCGGCAACCGCCATACCGGCGACGTGCGACGCACTTATTCCCGACCCCGAAATCGACACTCTCGCCGGAGTAACCGGGGTCGATTCGATTGGACCGGATCTTTTCGATCAGCCATCGCTGGCCGAATACTGGGGCGCAGAGACGAACATCGGCGAGGTTGCCTGCGATCTGGCCTCGGCTGACCAGGCAAATGCATTCTTCCCGATGGTCGTCCCGGGCGGAAGTTGGGCCTGGTCGCGTACCGTGGCCGCCGACAGTTCCCAGCCCGGCTACACCACGGTGCCCAGTCTCGGCACCCAGGCCGTCGAGTACACCGACGAGAACAGCACCACGCTCGACTGGGTGCGCGGCGGCAACCTGTGCCGCATCAGCGTCACCCTGGCGACACGGTCCAAGGAGCCGGCCGTTGCGCTCGCGCTCGCCACGTACATGAACACCAAGATCCCTAGCTAGCGCACGCCTCACCCATCCTGCCGGTCGGCCCGCCGCCGACTGGCAGGATGGGAGCATGCCCGAAACGCGTAGTAGAGCAGCACAGTACGTCCACGATCTGACCGCGACCGTGCCCGACTTTCCCATGCCCGGCATCACGTTCCGCGACCTCACCCCGGTGTTCGCGGATGGCCCGGCCCTTCGAGTCATCACGGATGCCCTCGCTGAGCCCTTTGTCGGCAGGATCGACGCGGTGGCCGGCGTCGAGGCGCGTGGCTTCGTACTCGCCGCGGCCGCGGCCTACGCGCTCGGGATCGGCGTGCTGATCATTCGCAAGCCCGGCAAGCTTCCGCGGGAGGTGCTGTCGGAGAGCTATGACCTGGAATACGGCAGCGCGACCCTGCAGGTGCAGCCGAATACGCTGCCGGTCGGCTCGCGCGTCCTGATTCTGGATGACGTGCTCGCGACCGGCGGAACGCTCGCCGCATCCATCAAGCTCATCGAGCGCGCGGGCTGGACCGTTGCGGGGGTGAGCGTCGTGCTCGAACTCACCGATCTGAACGGCCGTGAGGCACTTCCCGGACGTGACGTCCGTTCGCTGCTCGCCGTCTAAGCCAACTGGGTCACTGAGCCCGTCGAAGGGGCTGCCTACTTACCTAGAACGCGGTCCAGGTAGTCGTTCGTAAAGACGCGATCCGGGTCAAGCTGGTCGCGTACTTTCAGAAATTCCCCGAATTTCGGATACGCGGGCGCGAGATCCGCCGCAGTACGGGTGTTCATTTTCCCCCAGTGCGGACGCCCCTCATGCGCCTTCATGATGGTCTCGACGGCCGTGAAGTATTCCGTCGGATCCTCGCGGAAATACCGGTGCACCGCGATGTAGCCGGTGGCCCGATCAGTCGCCGTCGACATCCACAGCTCGTCTTTCGCGGCGGCGCGCACCTCGACGGGGAATGAGATTGTCCAGCCTTTGCGCTCGATGAGAGCTTTGATCTCTCGAAGCACCGTAGGAATCTGATCCTGCGGGATCGCGTACTCCATCTCGCGGAACCGCACTCGGCGCTCGGTCGTGAAGACGCGGTAGGACTTGTCCGAGAAGGCGCGGTTTCCTGTGAGCCCGGTCGAGAGTCGGTTGATCCGCGGAGTCGTGCCGGGGAAGCGGCGCTGAAACGCGGTAGAGCCGGCGAAGAATGTATTCGACATGAGCGACTCATCGAACCATCGACTCGCGGCCGACAACGGCTTGGTCGGCGCGTCAGCAGGCAGACGCGTGTTGGTGATGGTGAGCGCGGCCTCGGTGTGCGGAAACCAGTAGAACTCGAAGTGGTCGGCTTCGGCAATGCGCTGCGTCCATTCGGTCAGGACGAGCTCGAGCGGCTCCGGGGTCTCGACACAGCGGAGCCCAAAACTCGGTACGCAGTCGACCGTGACATCCACTAGCACGCCGAGCGCGCCCAGCCCCAGCGCAACGGCAGGCAGCAGTTTGGAGTTCTCGGTCTCGCTAACGTTCAGGATGTCGCCTGCGCCGGTGACGAGGGTCGCACCGACAATTCGAGTGGCCAACCCGCCGAACTTTGCTCCCGTGCCGTGCGTGCCGGTCGAGGTCGCGCCGGTAATCGTCTGCGCGTCGATGTCGCCCATGTTCTGAAGAGCAAGGCCGAGTGGATCGAGCAGCGGTGGCAGGTCATGCAACACGGTTCCGCCACCGAGGGTGACCCTGGTGCCATCCACCCGGAGCACACCAGTGAGTCCGGACATGTCCACCTGAACCCCGGGGGCGACTGCAATGCCCGTGAAGCTGTGACCGGTGCCGACTGCCTTGACCCGCAGGCCACGGTCGCGCGCCGACCGAACGACTGCAGAGACCTCATCCACCGATGACGGACGAACTCGCTCGACGGGAGTCACTGACTCGCAGCGCCCCCAGTTGTTCCATTCGGTCACAAGAATGCCTTCCCCTCACCACGATACGTGGGGAAGGTCTCGACAATCTTCTCGCCCTCCACGACCGCAAAGGAGTTCAGGTGTTCGCTGATCTCACCCGCCTTGGTATGGCGCAGCCATACTCGGTCCCCGACCCGAAGTGACGCTGCAGCAACACCACGCAACGGGGTCTGTACCTCACCCGCCATCTCGTTGGGCAGCATCTTCATGCCGGTCGGCCAAGCGACCTGCGGCAGCCGGTCGGCGGACGGCGGGCCGGATGCGATCCAGCCGCCACCGAGGAGTGTCGCCATCTCTGGCGTGGGCTTGCGCACGACCGACAGCGCAAAAGCCGCCGCCGGTGCCGGAGAGAAGTGAACGTACTGATCGAAGAGGTGCGGCCCAAACAGTCCGCTGCCTGCGGCGATCTCGGTCACCGACTCATCCTCTGCGGTACTTTCTAGCGAACCGGTGCCACCCCCGTTGACGAACTCGAGGTCAGCCAGTTGCCGAACGGCCGCGACCGCTTTTCCGCGGCGATCGGCGAGTTCCGCGACGGAACGCTTCTGTATCCAGCGCACCGCGACTCCGCGCGGCGCGGATGCGGGCTTGTTAGCGAGGCCTGCGATCTGGGCCTCGTAGCCCATCATTCCGACCAGTTGGAAACCCGGACGCGAGACCACGATCTCGGCGAGCACGCGCGCCGCCTCAGGAGTGTGCACGGGAGAACGGAAGACGCCGGTGTGCCCGAGCAGCGCGGAGTCCCACGACGCATCGAGCTCGATCGCGACCCGGATCGGCTTGCGCTTGTTTGGAGCGATCGCCGCATCTACCAGGTCGAGGTGGGCGACGGAGTCGACCATGATCGTGACGCGCGAGTTGAGCTTTGCGTCCGTGCCAAGGATCTTGAGCGCCTGCGTGTCTGCGGTCGGGTAGCCGACCACCACATCCGGGATCGTCTTCGCCAGCCAGAGCGCCTCGGGCAGCGAATAGGCGAGAACACCGGCATAGCCGGGAACCTCGAGGACAGCCTCGATGATGCCGCGAACCCGAACCGATTTGCTCGCGACCCTGATCGGTTTTGCCGGAGATGAGTGCGCGGCCGCGCGGTCGAGCATGTTGTACGTGTTGTAGGCGAGCGCAGGCAGCGAGATCGCGCCGATGGGCGTTTCAAGCCCGGCGGTCGCTGCAGTGAGGCTCGGCCAGTACTTTGCTGGATCGGTCCACGGGTGTTCTGTCGGTCGAACCAGCTGCACTACGGATTGCCCTAACTAGTTACGAGCGGAAGTGCGCTTTCGCTACTTCACGCTCTTGATGGGAATCATGGCGACGCCGCCGAGGATTGCGAGAACACCGGATGCGATAAACAGTCCGGCAAATCCGGCCGACTCGCCAGCCCTGGTGATCGCATCGCTTGACACCGCACCCGCCGTGGCGAGATTCGCGAACATAAGTACAACGAGCGCGCCAAGCAGAGGGCCGACGGCCTGCGGCACAGCCGTCGCGATGTTCATGATGCCGAGGTCTTTTCCGCGCGAGTGCGCGTCGGGCAGAACCTGGGTCGCGAGCGCCTGGTCGACCGACATGTAGCAGCCGTAGCCTGCGCCGAGCAGCGCTGCAGCGAAGATTGCGACGTTGAAGTCGGGGACGAAGGCGAGGATGAGTGCAGCGATCGCCTGCAGGTATGCCGCCGTGTAGACGAATACCTTTCGGCGGCCGATGCGGTCGCTGATGCGGCCGAGGATCAGCGCAGCGAGAACGAAGAACACCAAATAGCAGAGGGTCAAAAACAGCAGACCACTTTGCGCGTCGTTGGACGACATCCCCAGCCCGTACTGCAGGAAGTAGAGCAGCAGGGTGGTTCCCAGGGCGTTACCGAGGTTGACCAGGATGCGGCCGAGCAGCGTCCAGCCGAAGTCGGGGTGCTTGATCGGGTTGATCCAGAAGCCCTGCAGGATCGTGAGAAGGCCGCCGCGCGGGCGCTGGTCGGGGCGCAGTTGCTGGTCGGGAAGGGTCCCAATGAAGGGGAAGGCGAGGATCAGAAGCAGGATGGCCACCGTGATGTACCCGACGACCTGAGTCAGGCCAAGCACGATCACGAGCGCGAGACCAAGAATTGTTCCGATAGCTTGCGGCGCCGAAATCCAACCCGAGACAAAGCCGCGCTGATTGACCGGAACCTGATCGGAGATTGTCGCGGTGAGTGCCGAGGTCAGCATGCAGAAGCCGATGATCGCCGTCGACCAGAAGACTCCGACCCCGACGATGCTGGTCTGGAGGCTGAGCACAATGAGCGACGCGGCGAACACAACGGTGCCGGCAAGAATCCATGGGCGCCGACGGCCGAACCGGGAGGTCGTTCGGTCGGAGAGCGCTCCGGTCAGCGGATACGTGATGAGCGCGAAGAATCCAGCGATTCCCGAGATGATTCCGAATGCAATGACGTTGTCGGTCCACGAGTGGCCGTGCACGACGTTCTCGACCTGCTGCGGAAGAAGCAGCTGGACGGGTGTGAGCTGCGCCATCCAGATTCCGAACCACGCCGTGGCGAACAGGGCGATCCACCCACCGCCGACCCGACGGGTGGGCTCGGAGAAGGGTGAACGTGTTACGGGAGTTGCAGTGGTCACGTGTGGCTCCTTGGGGTGCGC
>JADGOT010000294.1 GCA_017882805.1 Glaciihabitans sp.
CACTCAGCGAACCGAGAGTCTGCGCGCCGTTGTTCGCCAGCGAGAACAGCACAGAGCGCTGTCCCTCCGTCACGGTCTCGTCGCTCTGCATGGAGCGGATGCGGCGGGCGAGGTGCTGGATGGTCAGACGGATTTCCTGATCGTCGTTGTGTTCCTTGCCAGCCATAATTACTTAGCATAGCAAATTAGCTTGGCTAAGTATTCCCAGGGCCCTCCACATTGGCATTTCGAAAGGTTGGTAGGGCGGAGGCGTCATTTCGCTACTCTTACTTCAGGCAAGGAGGCCCGCGTGGCAACAGCAGGTGTGCAAAGAACCGATCGCACGTTCGTCGACGCCAAGGGCGTGACAATCCACTACTACACGTGGACGGCCGCCAAGCCGAAGGGCGTTCTCCAACTGGCACACGGGCTCGGCGAATACGCGACCCGGTACGAAGGGCTTGCCCAGGCGCTGGTCAAGGCCGGATACTCCGTCTACGCCGACGACCACCGCGGCCACGGCCGCACCGGCATCGAACAACACCTCGGCAACATGAAGCGAATGGGCAAGCTCGGCCCAGGCGGGCTGCGCGCGACCATTGAGGAGGTGCGCCAGCTCACCACGATCATCCGCTCAGAGAACCCGAAACTGCCGCTCGCCATCCTCGGTCACAGTTGGGGGTCGCTCATGGTGCAGGACATCCTGAACCATCATGCGGGCGACTACGAGGCGGCGATCCTCACCGGCACCGCCTATCGCCGGCCGGGCAGCATGAATGCCGGTCAGCTCAACGAGAAGCACAAGCATCTGGGCACGACCGGGTCGGAGTGGCTGAGCCGCGACCCGGCCGTCTCGCAGGCGTTCCTGGATGACCCGCTCACGTTCTACGCCGACACCCTCAAACTGTTCGGCCTGATCGATGGGCTCCGGCTATTTGGTGTGCCAACCAAGAACATCGAGAAAGACATTCCGTTGCTCATCGCGATCGGTAGCGAGGACTCCCTCGGCGGCGAGAAGAGTGTGCGGACGCTCGCCGAGAAGTACATTTCCCGGTCGAAACTGACCGACGTCGAAGTCATCATCTACGCCGAAGCTCGCCACGAGATCTTCAATGAGATCAACAAAGAGGAGGTCATCGCCGACCTCGTTGCCTGGCTGGATTATCGGCTCGCTAAGCCCTAGCCCGTCGGCCGTTCCGCGCCGCCATCTTTCGTGGCCAGCACCGTACGCTTGAGACATGCACGGCGAGTTTAAGGTTCCGGGCGGCAAGCTTGTTGTCGTCGATCTCGAGGTAGTCGACGGCGTCATCCGGGACTTCTCGCTCGCGGGTGACTTTTTCCTCGAGCCGGACACCGCGCTCGCGGCGATCAACGCGGCGGTGAATGGGCTGCCCGCGGATTCCGACGCCAAGCGGATGACCGAGGTGATTCAGTCCGCCCTGCCGAAGGATGCCGTGCTGCTCGGATTCTCGCCGGAGTCCGTCGCGACGACGATTCGCCGCGCGCTGAGCTCTGCGACCAGCTTCACCGACTACAAGTGGGAGATCATCCACGGCCAGTCCGAACGCCCGCAACTGCAAATGGCACTCGACCAGGTGCTCGCAGAAGAAGTGGGTGAGGGCCGACGCGGCCCGACCTTGCGTATCTGGGAATGGGACGAGCCCGCAGTCGTGATCGGCAGCTTCCAGTCGGTGCGCAACGAGGTCGATCCCGAGAATGCCGCGAAGTATGGATTCCAGGTCGTGCGGCGGATCAGCGGCGGCGGCGCCATGTTCATGGAGGCTGGCTCGGTCATCACCTATTCGATCTACGCACCATCCGCGCTGGTGCAGGGTATGAGTTTCGCCGATTCCTACGCGTTCCTCGACGAGTGGGTCATCGTTGCCCTCAAGTCGCTCGGTATCGATGCGTTCTACCAGCCACTCAACGACATCACGAGTCTGAAGGGCAAGATCGGCGGCGCCGCACAGAAGCGTCTCGGCACTGGCGCCGTGCTGCACCACGTCACCATGAGCTACGACATGGACGGCGACAAGATGGTCGAGGTGCTCCGGATCGGCCGCGAGAAGATGAGCGACAAGGGCACCCGCAGCGCGAACAAACGGGTCGATCCGTTGCGCAGCCAGACGGGACTTTCGCGTGCGGCCATCATCGACGCGCTAATCGCGACCTTCACGAAGCTGTACGGATCGACGCCCAGCGAGATTACTGCCGATGAACGCGGGAAAGCCGAGCAACTGGTGACCGAGAAGTTCGGCACCGACGAGTGGCTCTACCGGGTGCCATGATGTTGAAGTGGCTTCGCAAGGCGAACAAGACCGGTTCCGGCTACGGTTCCGGTTTCATCGGAATTGCCGACGAGGTCTTCGCGCCAATGAAGTACGAGCTCGAGCAGGAAAAGGATCGCGGGACTTCGATTACGTCGCCCGGACCTCGCAACCCGGATGGAAGCGTGCAGCCCTCAGACGAAGACGCCGCCCGATTCGCCGGACGCATCCGCATCAAGCGAGCGAACCCTAGCGAGTGAGCAGATCCTGATAGTCGGGATGCTCGGACATCCACTTCGCAACGAACGGGCACTGTGCAACCACTCGGTAGTCGGTGTGATCCCGCACCTGATCCAATGCTTCGCGCACTAGCCGTCCGCCCAAGCCGTGTTCGCGCTCCTGTCGGAGAATCTCCGTGTGCGTGAAGATCAGCTCATTGCCGACGATTTGGTAGGCGGTGAACCCCTCGAGCTCGCCGTCGAGCACGAGGTCGAAGCGGTCGAGTTCCTGGTTTTGGATCACGTCAGACACAGTTCCAGCCTAGTTCGGCTCTGTTGAACAATGGGCGCCATCCCCGCGACTAGACCGACTCTCGTTCGATCAGGGTGGTCGGCATCAGGGTGAGGTGGTCGATTTCTTCGCCGTCAATAAGTCGCAGCAGGGTTTCGGCAATCATGCTGCCCTGCGTCGTCGTCGGCTGCTCAATTGTGGTCAGGGCCGGGCTGGATGTCTGTGCATATTGGTCGTTGTCGATCGTCGTGATCGCAATCTGCCCAGGCACATCGAGTCCTCTTTCGTGGAGTACGCCGAGCGCACCAAACGCGATCTGGGCTGATGCCGCAAACAAGCCATCAAAGTCAACGCCTCGAGCCAGCAGGCTCCGCATTGCATCCGCCCCCGAGGCTGCCGACCAGTCCGCGTACTCGACCAGGTCATCCTGGATCCCTTCGGCCGCAAGTATCTCCCGCCAGCCGCCCAGCCTGTCGATGGCGGATGCGATCGTCTGCGGCCCAGCGATAGTCGCGAGTCGCCGCCGGCCGTGCTCGAGTAGAACCCGGGTTGCCGTGGCCGCCGCAGCCTTGTTGTCGATGTCCACGATGTGAATGTCTGGCGCGTCGAACCCCGTGGGGCGACCGCCAAAGACCACGGGCAGGGAATGCGCCAGCTGCACGTAGAACCGATCGTTGTTGTGATGGGACAGGATGAGCGCACCGTCGACGTTTCCGCTCAGCAGGTAGCGCCGCATCTTGTCCTCGTCGTGCTCCGACGCGATCAACAGGGTCAGCGAGTATTCAGTCGTGCTCAGATATTGCGCAACGCCAGGCACCACGGCCGCGTAGTAGGGGTCGGCGAAGAATCGTGCCGTGTTCTCTGGGATGACCAGGGCGATAGTACGCGTCCGGTGGCTGGCCAGTGATCGGGCGGCCTGATTCGGCACGTAACCGAGCTGTTCTATCGCAGCGTTCACGGCCGCCACCGCGGCCGGTGTCACCGACGGCGAGGCATTGACCACACGCGAGACCGTCGACCGCGATACCCCCGCGAGGGCAGCCACCATCTCCAGAGTCGGGGTGGGAGCCGGTGTCGCCATGATCGGTACTGGGACTGGCGGAGGGTCAGGCCGAGTCGCGCTCGATAATGGCGACCGGCAACATTGTGATCTTCTCGCCCGGTTCGCCGTCGATCGCGCTCAACAGAACCTGTGCCATGCGAACCCCAACCTCGATCGTCGGCTGGGCAACCGTGGTGAGCGGCGGGTGGGAGCTTTGCGCGAAGTAGTCATCGTCGAATGTGACCACACCAATATCGCGGGGGATTTCGAGCCCGTGTTCACGAAGGACGCCGACCGCGCCCGAGGCCATCTGGGCGCTGGCTGCAAAGAGGCCGTCGATCGGCTCGCCACGGTCGAGGAGTTTGCGCATCGCCAGGGCACCACTCGCCGGAGTGAAGTCACCGTACTCGATGCGATCTGACTCGAGACCCGCATCGGCGAGCGCGTTGCGCCAGCCCTGCAACCGGTCGATTCCGGCGGACATGTTGCGTGGGCCGGCAATTGTCGCAATCCTGGTTCGCCCATGGTCAATGAGGTGCGCTGTCATTTCCCGGGCGGCGTCGACATTGTCGACGTCGACATAGGTCGCGCCTGGTCCCTCCTCGCTCATCGGGCGTCCACCAAAGACCACCGGGATGGACTGTGACAGCCTCGTGTAGGCATAGTCGTCACTGTGATGCGACAGGATGATCGCGCCGTCGACGTTGCCCGCCGTCAAGTAGCGGCGCGTCTTCTCGGCATCCTTCTCGGGAGCAATGAGCAGGCTTAGCGTGTAGTCGGTGCTCGACAGGTGCAGGGCCACGCCCTGAATGACCGCAGCGAGATAGGGGTCCGCGAAGAACTTAGCCGTGTTCTCGGGGATTACGAGCGCAATCGACAGGGTGCGCCTACTCGCGAGGATGCGGGCGGCACGGTTGGGCACGTAGCCCAGCTTCTCGATTGCTGCGGTGACAGCAGCAACCGCCTCGGCGGTCACGTTGGGGGAATCGTTGACGACGCGAGACACGGTTGACCGGGACACTCCAGCGACCGCCGCGACCATCTCGAGTGTGGGCTGTGTTGCGGCGGGCCGAGGGCTCGTCGGTGGAACCATTGTCGTCACCTGCTGCCCTCCAGTCTTCGCGCGAGTGTCAGCATCTTAGAGCGCGCGTCTCTCGATTATTCGCTGGTAATGCAGCGCGCTGTCTTTAAGCGTACGAACCTGAGTGTCGTAGTCCACTCGTACCAGACCGAAGCGCTTGTCGTACCCCCAAGCCCATTCGAAGTTGTCCATCAGGGACCAGTAAAAGTAGCCGCCGATTTCGATTCCGGAGTCGACTGCATCGAGCACAGCACCGAGGTGCGAGCCAAGGAATGCCGCACGATCCGTATCGTGGATCTGCCCGTCTGCCTCGACGACATCGTCGTACGCGGCACCGTTCTCGGTGACGAACAGTCGCACTGTGCCGTGGGTGTAGTCGTCGTGGACCCGCTTCAGCACTCGCGTCAAACCCTCTGGCTGCACCTCCCATCCCATCGCGGTAGTGGGGAGCCCCTGCGAGTGCCAGACCACGGTCTCCGCCGCGGGGAATGGTGACCGCTTCGGCCGGTCGCTTGGAGCGGCGTTTCGGTTCTCGCCACTGTACGGATGACCGCCAACAAGCTCACCGTTGTAGTAGTTGACGCCGAGGGCGTCGATGGGGGCAGAAATCGTCGCGAGGTCACCCGGTCGGATGTGAGCCTCGAGCTCGTACTGCTCAACGTCGGCGAGGACATCAGCCGGATACTCTCCCCGGAAGATCGGGTCAAGAAATACTCGGTTGAACTGGCCATCGATCCGCCGCGCGGCGTCGAGGTCTGCCGGATCGGAGGCATCCACCGGCTCAACCGTGGTCAGGTTGAGCGTGATTCCGAGTTGCAGGGCAGGGTCGCGTTGACGTAATTCTTCAATGGCTAGGCCGTGACCAAGCAACAGGTGGTGCGCGGCCGCCAGGCCGGCGGCGGGATCCTGTCGGCCGGGTGCATGCTCGCCCCCCGTATAACTCAGAAACGATGAGCACCAGGGCTCGTTGAGGGTTGTCCATGCCGTGACTCGGTCGCCCAGTCGGTCGTGCACGTCTAGTGCGTAGTCCGCGAACCGGAAGGCCGTGTCTCGGTTGGTCCAGCCGCCACCCAGCTCGAGGGCCTGTGGCAGGTCCCAGTGGTAGAGCGTCAGCCACGGCTTAATACCGTGGTCGAGGAGTTCGTCGACAAGCGCGGAATAGAAATCCAGGCCGATCGGGTTCGTCGGTCCGCCGTCCGGACGCACACGGGACCACGAGGTCGAGAATCGGTACGTCTGGATCCCCAGATCGGCCATCATCGCGACATCGTCGCGGTAGCGGTGATAGTGGTCGCACGCGATCTCGCCATTGTCGGCATTAACGACGGCGCCCGGGATACGGCTGAACGCATCCCAGATCGAGTCGGTGCGTCCACCCTCGTGGGCCGCTCCCTCGATCTGGTAGGCCGCAGTTGCGACCCCGAACAGGAAATCGCTCGGAACCTTACGCCCCGTGGAGCCGTGGTTGTCTGGAAGCGCAGTGGTGCGTTCGATCGCGGTGTCGCTCATCCCTTGACCGCGCCCTGCATGATCCCGGTGACCAGCTGGCGTCCGGCAACAATGAACAACACGAGCAGGGGAAGCGTGGCGAGCAGCACTCCGGCGAGAACGATCGAATAGTCGACGAAGTAGTTAGCTTGCAGCTGCGACAGCGCGACAGGCAGCGTCGGGTTGTTCTGGTCCAGCACGATGAACGGCCAGAAGAAGTTGGTCCATGTCGCGATGAAGGTGAAGAGCGCAAGCATCGCTGCGGCCGGTCGGGCCGCGGGGAAGCCGATGTACCAAAACGTCTTGATCATGTTCGCGCCGTCGATGCGTCCGGCCTCGATCAGTTCGTCGGGCAGTGCGCTGCTCAGGTATTGAGTCATCCAGAACACTCCGAATGCCGTCACCAGAGCAGGCACGATGACGGCTCCGAGAGTGCCGGTCCAGCCGAGCTGAGCCATCACGATGAACAGCGGGATGACGCCGAGTTGGGTCGGCACAGCGGTGGTTGCGATGACGAAGACGAACAATCCCCGACTGCCCCGAAAACGGAGTTTCGCGAAGGCGTAACCAGCCAGGGTCGAGAAGAAAACGACGGATGCCGCGGTCACTGTCGAGACAATGATGCTGTTGAGGACGGCCTTCCAGAAGAACACCCGGTCGTTGTTGACCACGTTGAGTGCGTTGGCGATGAAATTTCCGCCCGGCCACCACGGAAGATTGACGTTGTTGAGGCTCGAGGAGTCTCCGCTGGCAATCAGGAATGCCCAGTACATGGGCAGCACGGCGCCGAGCAGTGTGGCAACGAGCAATCCGTAGCCCAGAAAGCCCGGACGAGACGTGAGGTCGGCGCTGCCGCGACGGCGTCGGCGGGATACACGCCCGCGCGTGGTGAGTCGCTCGGCGGTCATTTGAGTTTCCGGTTCTCGTTGTTCGCAATACTGCGGGTGATCGCAAGGTTGATGAGTCCAATGAGCACAATCAACAGGAAGAGCAGCCAGGCGACTGCCGCAGCGCGGCCGAACGATCCGTCCTGGAACCATCCGACGTTGTGCAGGTAGACGGTAAGAGTGAGCCACTGGGAACTCGCGCCACCGGCGAGACCACCGGTGTCAAAGAGTTGAGGCTCGTCAAAGATCTGTAGTCCGCCGATGGTTGCGGTAATGATGACGAAGATGAGCGTCGGACGAAGCTGCGGGATGGTGATCGAGAAGAAGCGGCGGAAACGCCCGGCACCATCGATGCTTGCCTGCTCGTACAAATCCCGGGGAATTGCTTGCATGCCTGCCAGGAGGATGAGCGCGTTGTAGCCGGTCCAGCGGAAGTTGACCATCGTTGCGATCGCGATCTGGCTGGGAAGAACGTCGGTGTGCCAGTGGATCTGAGGGATGCCGACGAAGGAGAACACATGATTGACGAGTCCGTAGTCATCGCCGAAGAGCTTGCTGAAGATCACGGCAACGGCGACCGGCATGACGATATAGGGCAGCAGTACGCCCATACGCCAGAACGTCTTGCCTTTGATGTTGGAATCGAGCACAGCGGCAAGCGCAAGAGCGATCACGATCTGGGGCACGGCCGAGAGCAGGAAGATGCTGATCGTGTTGCGGAGAGCGAGCCAGAACTGGTGCTGCTGGAAAACCCAGACAAAGTTGTCTAGGCCGATGAACGTCCCGGTGTGCAGGATCGGATCGAACTTCAACATCGCGATGTAGCCCGTGTAGAGCAGGGGGAAGAGCCCCACGATCGCGAACAGGATGAAGAACGGGGAGATGTAGAGGTACGGCGAGAACTTAACGTCCCAC
>JADGOT010000043.1 GCA_017882805.1 Glaciihabitans sp.
AAGATGAGAAGCGACTTTCCGCGACCTTCAGGAGTGCTCCGTGGCCAGAACAGAATTCGGCGTAGCGATCGCCAGCGTCCTCATTGTTGCGGGAGTTCTCGCAATCCCGATCGTGGCACCTACCGCTTCAGTGAAACCGATCGTGGTTCCCCACGTTCTGCCGAAGTTCACGCCCACTGCGACAGCGACGCCCGCCTCGGACCTGGTGGGCACGGGCTGCGCCGCCTACAGCACGCAGGTGCCGACTGGCGCTGGTTCGATCGTCGGAATGTCCCAGGATCCCGTAGCGGTCGCCGCGGCCAACAACCCCATGCTCACCACCCTGACCTCGGCCATTTCGGGCAAGCTCAACGCGAAGGTCAACCTCATCGCGACGCTGGACAATGCGCAGTTCACAGTGTTTGCACCAGTCGACTCTGCGTTTGCGAAACTGCCGGCCGCGACGATCTCCTCACTCAAGCTCTCGTCGAACGCGGCCAAGCTGACCGGCATCCTCGAGTACCACGTCGTACCGGGCCAGCTTCTGCCCACGAACGTCGACGGCACGCTGAAGACTCTGCAGGGCGGTTCGCTCACTGTTGCGGGTTCGGGCAATGCCATCACCGTGAATGGTGCGGCCGTCATCTGCGGCGGAATTCACACCGCGAATGCGACGGTCTACTTGATCGACACGGTACTCACTCCGCCCAAGTAGCGGGTGAGGCGCGGCTAGCCGAACGTGAACGAATAGACAGTCACACCAGGCGAGACCGACACATCCACCGTTCCCGTTTTGATCATCGCTGACTTTGCCAGTTGGTAGGAGTTCGGAAATCCGCCGATCTTCTGCGAGTACGTCTTGCCGTTGATGGTGTACCTGACGGTGCCAGAGCCGCCGAAGACCATGCGAACCTCGCTCGCGTGGTAGTTGAGGCGGATGCGACCGCCCGTGGGTGTCGTGATGCCGTTGAATGTCAGCCGCCAGGCTCCGTCGAGCGCATAGCTGTCTGCTGCGAGTGTGGTCGGGAAACTGAAGTGTCCCGTTCCGGCCGCATAGGTGCCGGTTCCGGCGTAGTTCTTCATCTGGCCGAGGCTGAGGTACGTCTCCTGCGTCGTCGAGCCCGCGAGCGGGGTGGTGTCGAGCAGATCCGTCTGACGCGGCAACGTTTCGTTCGGGTGCGCAGCAAGCAGCAGCTGGCGGATGTGAGTCTCTGTAGTCGCGTAGCCTCCCTCGCCCAGGGAGACCTGGCGCACCACGCCCTTAGCGTCGATCAGGTAGTCGGCCGGCCAGAAGCGGTTGCGATAGTTGGTCCAGGTGCTCAGGTGATTGTCGAGCGCTACGGGGTAGTTGATGTTGAATCGAGCCGCGCCATCCTTCACGTTTGCGGGCACCTTCTCGAAGGCGTACTCGGGTGAATGCACGCCGATCACCTGAAGGCCGAGCCCCTTGTATGCGTTGTTCCAGTTCACGATGTGCGGTAGCGAGCGCTGGCAGTTGATGCAGGAGTATGCCCAGAAGTCGATCAGGATGACCTTGCCACGAAGACCCGCGATCGTCAGTGGCTTGTTGTGCGGAGTGTTGAACCACTCCTGGATGCCCTCGATGGACGGCGCCATTCCGCAGCTCTCGAGCACTGGCGCGTCCTCCTTGCACTTGCCCAGATCCTTGTTCTGCGAGTTCACCAGACCACCAAGGTCAAGCTGCTTCGAAACCGAATCCGACTGTTCGAAGGTCTTCTGGATCGACGCCGTGTAGTCGGGAATGAGTCGCTGAACGGCGCCTGGAAGGTCGAAGAAAAGCCCGACCGCGAGGGCAATCATGACAACCCCACCGACGACCCGGATCATGCGCTCGTGGCGCCGAAAGGACCTCACTCGCTCGGCGATTCCGCGGCCAGCGAGCGCGAAGACCAGCAGCGGGATGGCCGCGCCGATCGAGAACGCAAGCGTGAGCACGATCGTGCCAGCGCCGATTTCGCCCGTCGCCCCTGCGACGGTGATGGCGGCAAGCACCGGTCCCGCGCACGGAATGTAGACGGCTCCCAGCGCAATCCCGAGCACGAACCCGCCGCGTTCGGTTCCGACAGCACTCTGCGGTATGAGCGAAAACGGCTTCTCCAGGATGTGCTGGAACCGAGGCACGATGAGCCCGACGCCGATAAGAACGAGCACGATCGTGCCCGCCCAGACCAGGAAGTCCTGCGGAAGGTGAAGGATCGAGAGGATGAGCGAGCCCACGAGCGTAAAGACGCTGAAGCTGACCACCAGCCCCAGCACGACCAGATACGGGCGCGACGACCTGACTCGTACGGGCGCGGCATCCGGGCCCGGCACACGTACTTTCCGGGCGCCCTGGACGCCGCCCGAAAAGAAGATGACGGGTAATACGGGGATGATGCAGGGCGAGATTCCGGTAATGAGTCCGCCTACAATCCCAATTAGCGCAAGCGAAAGCAGCACGAGGGCTCCATCTGATCGGGTATTACCTCTGTAGTTTCGTTACGCGAGGTATAGGCGATTGGACCCCAGTTAGGGTCACGCGGCCCGGAATCATCTGGCGAGCGATTTGGTTGCAACGATCATGAGCTCGAACGACCTGCTGGCTGCGGACACCGCGATGGGTCCGGTGTCCCTTCTGGTCGCCGACCTTGACGGCATGACGGCCTACTATCGCGACGCCGTCGCGCTGCAGGTTCTTGGCTCCGAGGGCAACCGCGTGACGCTCGGACGCGGAACTGACGCGGTGATCATTCTTGAGCACTCGCCAGCGCTTACGCATGCGGGTCCCCGCGATGCCGGGCTGTACCACACGGCGATTCTTTTCGACAGCGAGCGGGCCCTCGCGGCCGCGGTGTACTCGACGGCTCATCGGTATCCGGGATCCTTCACCGGGAGCGCCGACCACCTCGTCTCCAAGGCTTTCTACTTCACCGACCCCGAGGGCAATGGTGTCGAACTCTATTGGGATCGCGACCGCAGCCAGTGGAGCTGGGTGCACGGCACGATCGAAATGGGCACACTGTCGCTCGACCCCAATGCGTTCCTCAACGACAACCTGACGGATGAGGTAATTGAGAACCCGCTCGACGGTGGCGCCCGCGTCGGGCACGTTCACCTGTCGGTGGGTGACACCCAGACCGCGCGAGAGTTCTACGTCAACCGGCTGGGCTTCGAGAGCATGATCGAGATCCCGGATCAGGCCATCTTCGTCAGCGCGGGCAAGTATCACCACCACATGGCGATGAATGTGTGGAACAGCCGCGGCGCAGGACGTCGCGCCCGAACTCTGGGGCTCGGCGAGGTCGGCATCGTGGTACCGACGTCCGACGACGTAGGCGCCCTCACCGAGCGGATGGCACACTTCGGAATCGACACTCGCGACGACGGGCACACGGTCAGTTTCGACGATCCCTGGGCCAATCTCATCAGGGTTTCTGCGGCCAACTAGCGTTCGAGCGGTTAGAGTTTCCGGCGATGTCTATCAACCCGCGCTTCAGCCGTCTGGTTGCGGCGGTGCTGTGGCCTGTTGTGCTTGTCCAGGCGCGTCGCGTGCGCCAGGTCATCCCGCATCTCCCCGACGCTGCGCGCCCCTGGACTGGCGAGATCGAGGGCAGAGACCCGTTTCGTATCCTCGTTCTCGGGGACTCGACTGCGGCGGGCGTTGGTTCAGACACGCAGGACAACGCGCTGCCAGGCAATCTGGCTCGTGCGCTCGCCGCTGACTTGAAACGCGGGGTGTCGTGGCGGGCAGTCGGCGAAAACGGGGCAACCAGCGAGGCTCTCGTGCGGCGGTACCTTGACGAGGCCACGGCGGAAAAGTACGACCTCGTGTTCGTCACCGTCGGTGCGAACGATGCCATCCAGCTGCGATCACGAGGCGCCTTTCGACGCAACTTTCGCACCATCCTTCAGCGCCTGCGGTCAGTTAACCCGTCAGCGCTGATCCTCGTTTCGAGCCTCCCGGGCTTCTCGCAGTTCACGGCGCTGCCAAACCCGCTGCGCTGGGCGCTGCACCTGCACGCCCGTAGCCTCGAAGCCGTCGCCCGGGCTGTCGCGCGATCCGAAACTGGCGTGGTCATGTCACCGCCCGCCCCCGAGTACACGGAGGGCTTCTTTGCGAGTGACCGATTCCATCCCAGCCCGCAGGGCTATCGGGACTGGGTCGACTTCGCGCTCAGCGATGCGAAGTTGCTGCGTAACTCATGACGACGCTCGGATCTGTGCAGGAGGTAGCTGACATCCTCACCGCTGCGATGTCTCCCGACTACCGCATTGTGATTGGAATCGTCGGTGCCCCCGGCGCCGGCAAGTCGACGATTGCAGAGCAAGTCGCCGAACTCCTCGACCCCCTCGCGGCGCTGTTACCCATGGACGGCTTTCACCTGCCACAATCTCGCCTCAGCGACCTTGGGTTACGGGACCGAATGGGCGCACCGGACACCTTCGACGTTCCGGCCTTTCGTGCGAGCCTCATTTCCATTCGACGCGGCTTCCGGCAATCCGAACATCCCGTTGTTGCACCCGGTTTCGACCGTGACATCGAGGAGCCCGTGCCGGGCCGCATCCGTATCGCCCCAGAATGTTGCTGCGTGATTGTCGAGGGGAACTACCTGCTGCTCGACAGCGGCGGCTGGGAGCGCACGGCTCCGATGTTCGACCTGACCTTTTTCGTCGAGCTTGACGAACAAACACGCATCGCACGCCTCATTGCACGGCATGAGCAATTTGGGAAAACGGCCGCCGACGCCAGAACCTGGGCGCTCGGTCCCGACCAGGTCAACGCCGAACTGATCGCGACCACGGCTCCACGCGCCGACTACCGGATTGCCCTCGGTTAGCCACCGATTTCGCTCAGATAGACTGCTGCCATGCCCACGATTGTCGTTGAAGTCATGCCTAAAGCCGAACTTCTCGACCCGCAGGGCAAGGCCGTTGCTGGCGCCCTGACCCGACTTGGTAAGACCGAGTTCTCAGATGTTCGAATCGGCAAGCGATTCGAGGTAACGGTTGACCGGCCCGTGGATGATGCGCTCCTGGCCGAGGTGCGCGAGCTCGCCGTCGACATGTTCTCCAACTCGGTTATCGAGGATGTCGTGAGCGTTACGGTCGCCCCTTCGGCGGGAGAAGCGTGAGAATCGGCGTCGTCACCTTCCCGGGTTCGCTGGACGACCGGGATGCCCAGCGCGCTGTTCGCACGGCCGGCGCTACCCCGGTCGCACTCTGGCACGGCGCCCACGACCTCGAGGGCGTCGACGCGATCATCCTGCCTGGTGGATTCAGCTACGGCGACTACCTTCGGGCCGGCGCGATCGCCAGCCACTCGCCGATCATGGCCGAGATCATCGATGCGGCGGGCAAGGGTGTCCCCGTGCTCGGCATCTGCAACGGATTCCAAACACTCGCCGAAGCTCGGCTGGTTCCCGGCGCGCACACGCGCAACGCCCACCAGCAGTTCATCCGACGCGACCAGAAGCTGCGGGTCGAGAACGCGAACACGGCCTGGACGAACGCCTTCGACACCAACGACGAGATCATCATCCCGATGAAGAATGCGGATGGACGCTTCGTCGCTGATGCCGAGACACTCAAACGCATCGAGGGCGAGGGCCAGGTTGTCTTCCGCTATGTCGACGTCAACCCGAACGGTTCACTCAACGACATCGCCGGGGTCTCGAACGAGCGAGGCAACGTCGTCGGCCTGATGCCACATCCGGAGCACGCAACCGAACCCGGCTTCGGTCCGGACACGGTCGACGCCATGAGCTCGGGCACCGACGGGCTCCGATTCTTCGAGAGCGTGATCGCCACACTCGTCCGCTAGTTCCCGGTCGGGGTGTCCCGCACGATCGGCGTCGGTGCAGTGAACTCGCTCGCTCGCTGCTGTCCATCTGCCCCGGTGAACAGGCCGATCTGGTCTGTCTTCGGGGTCTCTTTGCTGCTCGACTTGGATGCCGTGCCTCCGCCCAGGTCTGGGCCGATCTCATCCGCGCCGATTGTGATGCGGGTGCGGGGCATGGTCTGCGGATTCTGGGATTGAATCCAGCTGACCATCGCCTCACGCACGAAACAGCGGAGGTCGAACAGCGTCGGCGAATCCTTCGCGCTCACCAGGACGCGAACGTGCACGAAGCCACCCACAGCATCCGTCACCTGAAGCACCTGGGTGCGCCCGTCCCAGCTCCCCGTCTTCTTGAGAATCACGTCGAGCTGGTCGCGCATGGCCGCCGTGCTCACCCGCCAGTCGAGGTCGAAGTCCACCTCGCCGAGAAGTTGGCTGCTTGTACGTGTCCAGTTCTCGAACGGGTTGTTAGTGAAGTAGGTCGACGGAACCACGAGTCGCCGGTCATCCCAGACGTGCACGACCACGTAGGTGAGGGTGATCTCTTCGATGCGCCCCCACTCGGCGTTGATGACCACGACATCGTCGATGCGAATCGCGTCAGAGAATGCAAGCTGCACGCCCGCGAACACGTTGCCGAGGGTTGACTGGGCCGCGAGGCCGGCGATGATGCTGACAACGCCAGCCGACGCAAGCACGCTGGTGCCCAGCGCCTGGACGCCCGGGAACGTGAGCAGAATCGATGCAAGCCCGACGACCAGGATGATCACGACCAGCAGCCGCCTCACGATCAAAACCTGGGTCTGAGCGCGGCGGGCGACCCGGTTGTCCGGGGTATCGAGGGCATACCGGCCAACGGCAAGGCTCATGCCGTAGCCAACCAGGGCGGCCACCAGCCAGGTCGCGGCGACGATCGTGACGATGAGGAACGCGTGGTTCACATACGAGTGCCATAACCACGCCGTAGCCGTGCCAATGGTCTGGTTGGGCAGCGCAAACGCGACCGCGACCCAGACCGCGACGACCAGAACCAGGAAGCGGAATGGATGACGTGCCTTACTCAGGATGAGTTGGGCACCGGATCGGCGGCGAGCCGCACTCCGCGCGATGATCGCGGTGAACAGGATGACCACGAGTCCGGCCACCACGGCGAGCGCGACCGCCAGGGCCAGACCGCCCCAGGTTTTCCAATCGAACATTCGGGTTCTCCTTGTCTCGTCTCCACGTTACCGAGCGTCGGTGAGGGATCAGACCTCCGTCGAAACAAACAGGACCGCGTCGCTGCTCACCAGATCGTCCAGCTCGAGCACTCGGTCGAGGTCGTGGCCGGCGTCCGTGGCGGCCCGGATCTGCTCCGGCGACTGCGGCGCCAGTCGGCCTTGCATAAAACCACCGAGTGCGCGAACCGCGCAGGCGGCAATGACTCCCTCTGGGGTGCCGCCGACACCGAGCACCAGGTCGACTTCGCCTGATGCGGCGCTTACGGCCACAGCGACATCCCCCTCGCCGACCAGTCGTACCGTTGCCCCGACCGATCGGATGTCGGCGACGAGCCGGACATGCCTCGGCTTGTCCAAGACCACAACGACCAGCTCTGCAACGCTCTTGCCGCTCGCCGCGGCCAGAGCGATGAGATTGTCGCCGACGGACTTCCGGAGATCGACAACGCCACGTCCGACTTTCGCGCAGATGAGCTTGTCCATGTAGAAGACATTGACGGGGTCGAACATCGTTCCGCGCGGAGCGAGCGCAATAACCGCAATCGAACCGGGCACGCCGGCTGCCACCAAGCGGGTGCCGTCCAGGGGGTCAACCGCGATGTCATAGGCGGTGCCGCCGCGGCCAAGTTTCTCCCCGTTGGCGAGCATGGGGGCGGCATCCTTCTCGCCCTCGCCGATCACGACCGTCCCATCGAAGGGTGCGTCGACCAGTGCGGCGCGCATTGCCGCGACCGCAGCACCGTCCGCCGCATCCTTGTCGCCGCGACCGAACCACTCGCGCCCTGCGGATGCGGCACCCTCGGTGGCGCGCGCAAGCGCCGCCACTAACTCGGGCGCGTGCCCGACACCGCCCAGTACCGTCGTCGCGCCCACCCCGCCACGCTACCGTCCCGCCCGTCCCGCGAGTCTCGAGTTGTTGTCCTTGTGAGGCGCCGATACGCACAACAAGTCGGGACTCGCGGAAAAGATAGAATTAGATCTTCCGGCACGCCCAAAGATCCAGGAGCCTTTCGCCACGTGACGACACAAAACTCCTCCGCCGACACCGTCGCC
>JADGOT010000295.1 GCA_017882805.1 Glaciihabitans sp.
CTCCGGAGCCGGGAGTAACGCGTCCGTTCACGCCGTTCTGCAGGTCGTCGCTTTCGTGTTCATCGCGATAGCCCTGTACACCGGCTCCGTGGTGACGTCCAATACCTTCGCCACCATTATCGCGGGGAGAACGCGAACGATTGCCCTTCTCCGACTCATCGGTGCAACAGCGCGCAGCCAGCGGCGAGCGGTGGCACGCGAGGGGCTGCTGGTGGGTTTGGTCGGCTCCATTCTTGGGCTCGCTGTTGGGATCGCGGTGAATGCTTGCACGCTGTCGATACTGGTGGCCAGCGGAGTCGTGCCGGCGCTCAGCTATTCCTACTTCGCGCCAGTCGACCTGTTGCCTGTGGTCGCGGTAATCCTGACCACGTGGCTCGCCTCGTGGATTGGCTCACGCCGCGTTCTTGTCGTTTCACCGATTTCCGCGACGGGCGCCGCTCAGGAACGCACTTCAAGCGAGGTAGCCGGACGTCGCGGTCGGAATGCCGGGTCGATCACGCTCATCATCGTCGGCACCCTGCTGGTGCTACTCGGGGTTGTGGTCGGGCACATCAGTCCCGGCGGACTTCTCATTGCGGTCCCCGGCGGCATGCTTTCGTTCACCGGCGTAGTGCTGGCGTCCCAGGCCGTCATGCCACCAGCCCTCAAACTGGTTGGAAAGCTTTTCGGCAACGGTGCGGCGGCGCGGCTCGCCGCGCTCAACGCTGTGCGGTATCCGGAGCGGAGTGCCCGCACAACAATTGGAATTGTCATTGGTGTGACCCTCGTGACAATGTTCTCGGTGGCCGTGCAGACAGTGATTGTGATCCTGGACGTTGTCCGTAAGGCGCATCCAGATTCCTACGCGCAGACCGGCCAGATCCTGACCGTGATGGCGATCATCTTCAGCGTCATTAGCGGATTCAGTGCCCTGCTTGCCGCCATCGGACTGGTGAACAACCTTTCACTCAGCGTTCTGCAGCGAATTCGAGAGCTCGGCCTTCTCCGAGCACTCGGATTTACCGGGCGCCAGATCCGAACCATGATCGTGGCGGAGAGTGCCCAGCTGACGATCGCTGCGGTCCTTGTGGGACTCGCGCTTGGAACGTTCTACGGCTGGGCAGGCGCCGAGGCACTTTTGGGCTCGGCACCCGGCGCTCCCGGGATAGTTTTGCCTGCCTTCCCGCCAATTCTTCTCGTCTTAATTGTCGTGTCTGCAGCCCTCCTGACCTGGCTCGCCTCGGTCACGCCCGCCCGTCGTGCCACTCGAGTGACTCCGGTCGACGCGCTCGCGGTGGAGTAGCGCACGCGCTCGGGTTACTCCCGAATCACCGCGCGCTGGGCAGACTCCGCGCGCGGTGGTAGCCTAAAACGGTGTTCTCCGGTCTGCTCCTTCTTAGCTGCCGCGACGAGTCCTAAACAGGCCTCCCTCGTCGCGGAGTTTGCCATTGGCTGACCACCTCTCGACTTGAAGGAATAGAACCTGATGAAAAACACTCAGAAGCCGTCGGCAATGCCGACGCACAAGTACCGTCCGTACTCCGAGCAGTTCGCAATAGACCTGCCTGACCGCACCTGGCCCGACAATCGCATCACCGCAGCACCCATGTGGTGCGCAGTCGACCTCCGCGACGGCAACCAGGCCCTCATCGACCCGATGAGCCCCGAGCGCAAGCGCATCATGTTCGACCTGCTGGTAAAGATGGGTTACAAGCAGATCGAGGTCGGGTTCCCGAGCGCGAGTCAGACGGACTTCGACTTTGTCCGTTCACTCATCGAAGAGAACCTGATTCCGGATGATGTCACCATCCAGGTTCTGACCCAGGCGCGCGAGGCGCTCATCAACCGCACCTACGAGTCGATCAAGGGCGCGAAGCAGGCGATCGTTCACCTCTACAACTCCACGAGCATCCTGCAGCGCGACGTCGTGTTCCGCACCGACAAGCAGGGCGTCATCGACATCGCTCTCGAGGGTGCTCGCCTGTGCAAGGCGGCCGAGAAGCTCGCCCCCGGCACCGAGATCTACTACGAGTACTCGCCCGAGAGTTACACGGGAACCGAGCTCGAGTTCGCGCTGGATATCTGCAACCAGGTGCTCGACGTCTTCCAGCCGACTCCCGATCGCAAGGTCATCATCAATCTGCCGTCGACCGTCGAGATGGCAACACCGAATGTGTACGCCGACTCGATCGAGTGGATGTCCCGGCACCTGAACCACCGCGAGAACGTGCTCGTCAGCCTGCACCCGCACAACGACCGCGGAACCGCGATCGCGGCGGCCGAGCTCGGCTACCAGGCTGGCGCCGACCGTATCGAGGGCTGCCTGTTCGGCAATGGTGAGCGCACCGGCAACGTCGACCTGGTCGCGCTGGGGATCAACCTGTTCACTCAGGGCATTGACCCGCAGATCGACTTCAGCGATCTGGATGCAATTCGTCGCACGGCCGAATACTGCAACCAGCTCAAGGTGCACGAGCGCAGCCCGTGGGCAGGCGACCTCGTCTACACCGCGTTTAGCGGCTCGCACCAGGACGCGATCAAGAAGGGCTTCGAGGCCATGGCCGCGGATGCTGCCGCCAAGGGCGTCACTGTCGACGAGCTCGAATGGGCAGTGCCTTACTTGCCAGTCGATCCAAAAGACCTGGGTCGCGGCTACGAAGCTGTCGTTCGCGTGAATTCGCAGTCCGGCAAGGGCGGGGTGGCGTACCTGCTGAAGACCGATCATGCGATCGATCTCCCGCGCAAGTTGCAGATCGAGTTCTCGAGCGTCGTTCAGGCTAAGACCGACGCCGAGGGTGGCGAGGTCACTAGTGACCAGATCTGGGAAATCTTTAAGGACGAGTACCTGCCGGCAAAGGAGCACTCCGCCAAGTGGGGTCGGTTCGAATTGCTCTCGACGCGAACTTCAAGCGACATGACCGGTTCGACCAGCCTGACCGTGAAACTGCGTATCGGCGAGGATGAAGAGGAGACGGCGGCGAGCGGCAATGGTCCGATCGCCGCATTCCTCGCGATTCTGGCCGAGCACGGGCTGGAGATCGAGCTATTCGACTACAGCGAGCACACCCTGAGCGCGGGCGGCGACGCGTACGCCGCTTCCTACGTCGAACTGCGCGTCAACGGTAAGACCATCTGGGGAGTCGGCATCGACGCGGATATCTCGACAGCGTCACTCAAGGCTGTCGTCTCTGCGGTCAACCGTGCGGTTCGCGCGGAATCCGACGATCTGGAGCTCGCGGCCGTTTAGTCTGGCCCGGGATTCGCGGGCCTCAAGGCTTGCGGATCCCGGGAATCCGTTCGAGTCTGCGCTGCTCTGGCAGGCTCCAGCTGAAGAGGACGGCGAGGATGCGAACGCCGAACGTGACGGCGACGCAGACGATAGCGGCGACCAGCACGGGCACGCCGACCGCGACGAACACCACGAGGCTCGCCGCGCCCGCGACCGCCGCTAGCGCGTACAGCGAGCCGACCGACATGACCGCGATGGGCACCCCGAGGAGCAGGTCGCGAAGGATCGAGCCGCCCACCGCAGACAGCACGCCCACGAACACGGCGGGCACGGGCGGGAGCCCCACCGCGAGCGCCTTGGTCGTACCGATCGCGCAGTAGAGCCCGATCGTCAGCGCATCCAGCACGGTGATGAAGACGCTGAGGCGGGCGAATACCGTCTCGAGCAGCATTCCGAGCAGCGCAGCAGCGGTCGCGACAAGCAGGTACCAGTTGGTGTTCAGGGCCGCAGGCAGTTGCGATAGCAGGATCTCGCGCAGCAGACCGCCGCCCAGACCGGTCGCGATCCCGATGATGGCCACACCGAGCAGGTCGAGCCTTCGATCCCGGAACTGTGCGGCGAACGTCGCGCCCTGCAGTGCCCCGATGCCGACGGCAAGAAGGTCGGCCCAGAGCGGGATGGAGAAAAGGTTCGCGTGCACCGCTCCATTGTGGCCTCATCCGCGAGGGCGATGCGGGATCTCGGGGGCTGAGTAGATACTTAGGAGGTGCCCCTCTACCGTGACGAAGCCGTTGTGCTGCGCACCCACAAACTGGGTGAAGCCGACCGTATTGTCACGATGCTGAGCAAGCAGCACGGCAAGATCCGTGCCGTTGCAAAAGGGGTTCGGCGCACCGCATCCAAGTTCGGTTCCCGGTTGGAGCCGTTCATGGTCGTCGATGTGCAGCTCTACGAGGGTCGCACGCTCGACATCGTCACTCAGGCCGAGTCCATCGGCGCGTACGGGGCGGAAATTGCGAGTGACTACGGCAGCTACACGGCCGCCAATGCGATGGTCGAAACGACCGACAAGATTACGGACGACAGCGGCAGCCTCCAGCAGTACCTGCTACTCGTCGGTGGGCTGCGCTCGCTCGCTCGGCGAGAGCATGCCTCGGGCCTGATCCTGGACTCTTTTCTTCTGCGGTCACTGTCGATTGCCGGATGGGCTCCGAGCTTCGTGGATTGCGCGGTGACTGGTGCTCCCGGCCCGCACTCCGCGTTCGTGGTGCAACTTGGCGGTGTCGTCGCCGATACGGTTGCTCCGCCCGGATCTCCGCGGCTGGATGCCCGCACGCTTGACGTGCTGGCGGCACTGCTCGCAGGCGACTGGTCCATCGTCGAGGGTGCCGCCGAGCGCGAGCGCAGCCAAGCCAGCGGTGTCGTCGCGGCCTACGCACAGTTCCACCTGGAGCGCGGGCTTCGATCGCTGCAGCATGTCGATCGCACCGCACCCAAAGTTGCGGGGGCTCGCCAGTGAGCCCGGTCCCCAAGACCCATCGTGATGCCGTCGACTTCAAGCCCATCGACTGGACCGGAATCTACCCGCCA
The DNA here is from genome assembly GCA_017882805.1 of Glaciihabitans sp. GTDB lineage: Bacteria > Actinomycetota > Actinomycetes > Actinomycetales > Microbacteriaceae > Galbitalea. The sequence goes on from JADGOT010000295.1 coordinate 4,799, forward strand.
GATTTTCCGGCGGGCGCCGTCCCCGATCACGTCGCGATCGTCATGGATGGCAATGGGCGCTGGGCCAACGGCAAGGGACTTCCACGAATAGAGGGCCATCGGGCGGGCGAGGCGGCTCTTCTCGACGTCGTGGCGGGCGCCATCCAGATCGGCGTCAAGCATCTGAGTGTCTACGCTTTTTCTACCGAAAACTGGAAACGCTCGCCCGACGAGGTTCGCTTTCTCATGGGATTCAACCGCGACGTACTGCATCGGCGACGCGACCAATTGAACGACTGGGGAGTACGCGTTCGGTGGGCGGGTCGTCGGCCGCGCCTCTGGGCCTCCGTCATCAAAGAGCTTCAGTTCGCCGAGCGGCTGACCGCCGCCAATAATGTGCTGACCCTGACGATGTGCGTTAACTACGGCGGGCGAACCGAGATCACGGATGCCGTGCGTTCCCTGGCAGCCGAGGTTGCTGCGGGCCGGCTGACGCCGTCGGGCATCACGGACAAGACCATCCAGCGTTCGCTCTATGCACCCGAACTTCCTGATGTTGACCTCTTTGTGCGCAGCTCGGGTGAACAGCGCACCAGCAACTTCATGCTGTGGCAGAGTGCATACGCAGAAATGGTATTTCTCGACACGCTCTGGCCGGACTTCTCGAGGCGCGACCTGTGGGATGCGGTCGCCGTGTACGCTTCGAGAAATCGTCGTTTTGGTGGCGCGATTGACGCGCCGGGCGTCTGAACACAGCGAGAGAAACCATGCGAAGAGCGGTACGGACGGTCACGGGCATCCTGTTCGTCGTGATCGTTGTGGGCTGCGCCTTCGCGGTCCTGTATCTCGGCACGTCAACCGGTCTAACCTTCGGTGGAGCCGGTTCCGAACTCACGCAGGCAACGAAGTCGAATGCGGTCTATGCCCAGGTCGGGTGGCTCCGAAACACTGCGCCCTGGCCCGTCACGATCGAGAGCATCACGACGAACGCGACTGCAGAGACGGTTGCACCAACCGTGTATCTCGAAAGGGAGCAGTCGGGGCAGCACGTGAGCTCTGGTGCGCTGCCCAACTGGGCGCTCAATGCCTCCCACGCGCCCTATCAACTCAATGGCGGGGCCCTGCGCTATCTCGGGTTCTCGCTGCGTCCTCGCAAGGATTCGGTGTCGTACCTGAACTCGATCACCGTGCACTTCAGTGGCCCGCTTGGATTGCACTACACCTCGACGTTCAAGGGCACGACGGTTGTCGCCGCGTCATCCACGCTTCCCGACGGCCTCATCTCGAAGGACCCGACATCCGACAGCTCGGCGCTCGACTCCTACGTCGGCGCACTTCGAAATGTTCTGCTGCAGCCGAGCGCAGCCGATGCCGCAGCAGTCATGGGCGGTGGGGCGACTTCGGCGGACGGCGCTGCGTTGCTGAAACTGGAGGCGGGCTACATAACCTCAGACAGCGTTATCGCGACTCCAGAGCCGGGCGACCGGCGGCATCAAAAACTCGTGTTCTACCTCAACGACCCCGTGAAGGGCGGGCTTCCCCCGATTTCGGTCGAATGGTCGGGCTACCGCTGGACGGTCGTTCGAACCTAGTAGCGATGATCAGGATGCTTTGCGCAGGCCCCAGTCCGTGCCGACTACGGCGCGCACCGCAGCAATCGTGACTGCCAGACTCGGCACTCTCGTCGCATCGGCGTGCCGCACCAATTGGATGCTGCGGGTGCTGCCTGGCGAAGTTGCCCGTATCGCGGCCCCCGCCGGAACAGTCGCCGTAGCAAGCGCGAGCCGGGGGAGCAGGGCGACGCCGAGCCCGCTAGCCACCAGATGAAGTACGGCGACTGCGTTGTCCGTCTCGTGATCGATGATGGGATCGAAGCCCGCCGATTCGCACACGGCAAGGAGGTGTCCGCGGCAGAGCGGGCATCCGGCAATCCAGCGTTCCCGATCGAGCTGGCGCACGTCCACGTCGTGGAAGGCGGCCTGCGCGTGCGCCTCGGGGAGTGCCAGTACGACCTCCTCCGTGAATAGCGGGGTCAGGCTGAGGCCAGAGGCAATGTCTCGATGGGGGTCGGCGCGGTCGCCCGGGTAGCTGAAGGTGATGGCGAGGTCGATGGATCCCTCGCGGAGCATGGCAAGAGCCTCGGGCGGCTCGGCCTCGACGTAGGTGACCAGGATTCCAGGATGACGTTCCGCCATTGTGCGCAGGAGGCGCGGCACGATCGTTGACGACGCCGTCGGGAATGCCGCGATGCGGGCGGTTCCGGTGCGCATTCCCGCGAGCTCTGCAAGGTCGCCTGACGCGGCATCCAGAGCGGACGAGATCGCAACAGCGTGTCGAGCGAGTAACTGTCCGGCCTCCGTGAGTCGGATGCTGCGTCCCGCGCGAATGACCAGCGCGACACCCAGGCGCGCCTCCGTGCGCTGGAGGTGCTGGCTGATCGCCGGCTGGCTGAATCCGAGTTCGCGCGCCGCCCCCGTGATCGTGCCCGTCTCTGCGATGGCTCGCACGATTCGGATCGAGTGCAGATCAAGATCGGTGTCCATGGCGCAATCATAATCTCGTGTTATTGATCGCATCGGAATGCTGCTCTTGTTGGATAGTTTCCGGCCAGCGAAGCTAGGGGAATGACAGCCGCATCCGTTCTGATCCCCACCGTTTCGCTCGAAACCGC
>JADGOT010000296.1 GCA_017882805.1 Glaciihabitans sp.
CGAACCGGTTGCGCAACGCGGCAACGGCGTTGCGTCGACGGTTCGGGGTTAGAAGTTTCCCTCAGCCAGCTCCTTGAGCATCGCCTTGTCTAACTCGGCGTCCGCGAGCAGCCGCTTCAACCGGCTGTTCTCGACCTCGAGTTCCTTCAACCGTTTCGCGTCGTTGGCTTTCATGCCGCCGTACTGCGCGATCCACCGATGCCACGTCGACTCGGCGATCTCAAGATGACGGCACACCACGTCGAGCTCGGTGCCGCTGGCCAAGAGCTTGTGGCCCTCAGCGAGCTTGCGGATGATCTGGTCGGGCGTATGCCGACGTCGGCTCATGATGCGGTCCTCCTCACCCCAATTCTGGGGCAACGGACTCGCACACCACCCGGACCACTACACGGGGTTCACCTCACATCGACGATCGGTCATTTGCTATGTACAGACACAGACTCTGCCCTCCGACTGGCGGTCAGTACGCTGCCTCGGATGACTCCGGAACCTGTGGAGAGATCACCGGAACAGGAATCCCGCGAGTCCCTGCTCCAGGCGGTGGGAGACGCAATGGTCGCCGTCGAGGCAGCGACCACGAGAGCGAACCGAGCCCCGAAGGATGCTCGGCGAGACAGGTTCGTCGACGCCAACATCGTGTCTGCGCTGGAGAAGCCCAAAGGCAACGCAGGAGTTGGAGGCGGTCCGACGGCGCCTTCACCAAAATGCATACCTCAGCCTTGGTCAACCGCCTTTGTTTGAACGGGGGATTTGAGTTTGACAACTCGTTCCGGCGAAGAGATTGCCGAGGCCCCTCAAGGCGTTCGCCGAGCGCTGGGGCGACTATTCGGGTTCGAGCGAGCGGAGGCCCAGACTTACCTCAACGAGCTATTCCCCGCCTATGGTCAGGATCGCAGGCAAGTTGCTCGATTCCAAGACCCACAGGCAGCCGGAGGCATTCTCGATTGTCTGTACCCAAGGGTCGCCATCGTCGAAATGAAGCGCCCGTCTGAGGCATCGAAGCTCGATCACCACCGTGCGCAAGCGCTCGACTATTGGTCACACTCGGATGATGTCGCCTCGGTCGGTGAAGGTGGCGGGCGGTCCAGTTGAATGTAGTTAGTATCCGCTTAGCTATGACCTGGCATGTCGCTGAGCAGAAACCTTTGTCCGCCCAAGGTTTAACCACAACTCGAAAGAATCTCCGAACTCTTAGTCGCAGTCAGTTCGGATGTCCGAGCCGAGTACGCCAGCTCCACGTTCTCAGTCTCGTTATTGCAGCCTCCTTACTCCTCTACAACTTCACATCGCCACGTTGGTTCAACTACGACGAGTGGGACTTCCTAGCAAACCGTAGTGTTCATCTTTTCGGCGGCAACGGAATTCTGTATCCGCACAATGAGCACTGGTCGACGATTCCCATATTGATTTGGCGTGCGCTGTTCAGCCTCGTGGGAGTTCACCACTATTGGCTCTATGCGTTACCATTGATAGTCGCCCATTTGGTATGTGCTCATCTGTTGTGGCGACTTATGTTGCGTCACGACATCGATCTCTGGGTCGCTACCCTCCTTTCGGCAACGTTCCTCGTTTTGGGTGTTGGCTGGCAGAATCTGACGTGGGCATTTCAGATCGGCTTTGTCGGTAGCTTGGCATTCGGCCTCTTGAGTATCGAGGCAGTCGAGGAAGACAAACTCGTCCTCCCGGCAGTGTGGGGCACTTGCGCTCTCATGTGTTCCGGTATGGGCGTGCCCATGGTGGTTGGCTCCGGGCTCGTCGCACTTGCACGCAGACGTCCCGTACTCGCTATCGCTGCCACGGCTCCTCCGGCAGCGATCTACGCTCTTTGGGGGGTATATATTGCCCGTCTTTCTGAACACCCATATTTTGGAACCTTACCCTCTTTTGTCTGGAACGGGCTGACATTCAGTCTCGCTTCCTACCTTGATCTTCCAAGAATCGGCGGCGTTGCAGTGGTCGTATTGCTGGCCCTCGGGGCAGTGTGGTGGCGAGACGTTCCTGCCGCCCTCGCGGTTGCAACAATTCCTGTGTACGGGTTTATCGGACTCGGCAGGATCGACCCCATGCAGTCCCGGTATTCTTATTTCGCGATCGCTCTCGTGATACCGCTATTTGGCCGGATCATCACCGTGATCATCAGGTATAGGAAAATGCGCCCCGTCGTACTGATCGGCCTGTGTGTGCTCCTCACCTTGAATCTAATCAAACTTCAGTCAACGGTCAGTCTGTTGAATTCCGTGTCGAACCCGGAGCAATCCTCAATCGAAGCGGCCGCCTACCTCATCAACAACGGTGAAAAATTCCCTGAGGAAGCGTTGACGTACTACACCCCCTGGATGCACCTTCAAGAGGCCGTCACGGTCGCCAGCCTCACGACCATGATCGCCCGGAATCAATTTTCTGCCCCTGCCCACGTTGCACCCGCGTCCCTGAGAGCCGAACGAATTGCTCTGAACGTGTTCGCTTCACACGAGCGAGCAAATGCGGCAATTAGTACAGTCTCAACCTCTCCTGAACCCGTGTGCCACCCGCTCTCCTATTCACCTTTGGTCCGGATCAATCTGAGTGCACCCGCTTCGCTGCGTTTGGAGGATCCTCACTTCTCGACGGGGATACCTTTCGAACCGTCCAGCGTTTCGGTGGAGCTGATTCTGGCCACCGGTGGACCCCCTATATTCACTGATGCATTTATCTACCCGGGTGATCAGTGGTTGAACTTGCCAGGTGGCGAAGCCCGAACAGCGATTCTTTCGGCGTTGTACGGGAGCGTTTCTGTGTGCTAATTCGAGCCTCGGGCAGTTTGCCGCCGGGTCTGCCGAGGGTTCGGTTGACATCTCTTTCGTGGAGCATTGCTCCGCGGGAAGGATGTTCCGATGCCGAAGAAGTTCCCTGCTGAGTTCAAGCGAGATGTCGTTGCGGTCGCCCGGCGTGGTTGAGGTGAGCCCCGTGTAGTGGTCCGGGTGATCTGGCCCCCACGTGCTGGACCTGGCTTGTGAGACTCCGGGCGGCCCATGACACAGGTGCGCTGCTGACAGCGTCTCGGCGTGCGGTGACCGATGTCAGCCGACGTTGGCAAGAGGAGCAGTCACCAACGCGGCGGGTGCTTCAGGAAGACGCGAGCGCCCGTTGCTAGCGCGCTGGATTTGCTCGTCCAGCTGAGGCGACGTCAGTACGTGAGTTCGCGCTCGCGTGGCGACGGTCGCTGAGGACGGTTTGGAGGTGGTGGGCGGCATGTCGGTCTTGTGCGGGGACCCATGCCCAGTAGATGTCGAGGGTGGTGGATGTTCTCGCGTGTCCGAGCCGGTTCGAGACAGTACGCACGTCGATGCCGGCGGTCAGGAGTTCCGTCGCGACGAAGTGGTGGAGGTCGTGGAGCCTGACGTGATCGAGTCCGACTGCGCCGCGGTGGTGGCGCCAACGTCGGGTCGCGAGATCGGGCCGCCACGGTCGAACACCGGTCGGGTCGTTCGTGAACACCTGCGCTGCCTCGCCGATCGCGCCGACCAGCTGGTTCTGCGTGTGGGCCCGGTGCGCGGCGAGTGCGTCGATTGCTTGGGTGGTGAGGGTGACGAGCCGCACGTTGCCGGTCTTGGTGGTCGTGAATGCGACGCCACCGTTCTTGGTGACACTGACGGATCGTTCGATCCGCACGGTGCTGAGGTCGAGATCGATGTCGGACCACCGCAAAGCGCAGATCTCGCCGCGTCGCGCGCCGGTCGCGACCGCGACCTTCAGCCAACACGCGAACACCGCATCGAACGGTTCGACGCGTCCGATCACGGCCCGTACTTGTTCGGCGGTTGGTGGCCGGATGGTGACGCGCGGCACGGCTGGGCGCGTCGTGGCCGCGACCGGGTTGTGGGTGATCCAACCCCACCGGACGGCTTGGCTGACGGCTCGGTGCAGGATGACGTGCGCGCAGCGGACCCGCGAGGGGCCGATACCCGGCTCGCGTAGCCGCGTGTAGAAGCGGTCGCAGTCTCGGGCGGTGAAGCGCCACAGGGGGATCGCGCCGAGCTGGGGGACGATGTGCCGGTTGATCAGGCTCTGCCAGTCCTCACGGGTGGTGGGCGCGAGCGTCGCGGTGGCCATGAACGCGTCGAGCAATGTTTCGACCGTGTTGGTGCTGTTGCCGACGAGACCGGCGCTGTTCTCGACCGCGAATCGTTGTAGCGCTTGGCGTGCTTCGGCACGCGTACCGATCACGGTTCTCGAGACTCGGCGTCTCTTGCCGGTGAGCGGATCCGCGATCGGGGTGACTTGAAGGCGCCAGCGGCCGGGTCCGCGCTCGGTCATCGTCCCGGTTCGTGCGCGAGCCATGGTCGTCTCGATCGGCAGGCTCGACCCGAATGGCACCCGCAAATGCACCACAAATGCGCCTCGTCGAACGGTCCGAAATCGGCCGTGAGCTCGGTCGACGTCGGCAGCCGCCGCTACTGCGACGCGACCTTGACCCGACGAAACGCACCCAAACGCACCGACGACGGCAACGCTCTCGACGAGACGCGGCCGATGATCAGCCCGCTGACCTGCGTACTTGCGACGAGCGGGTGACGGGAATCGGACCCGCGTTCTCAGCTTGGGAAAGGCGGTAGCGGCGGTCACCGGCGAACGTCGGCGGACAACATGTGCAGGTCGGAGCCGGCGCGCGAACGCCGGCGAACAAGGGCGGACGGCGACGACCGCGGGATGCACGCGGGATGGAGTCGGGTCTGGGACAGCTTTGAGCCGGTCAGCCGTTGGTGCGGATCGAAGACACTTTGAGGCGCTCGTCCCAATAGGCCAACTCCTCCGACAGTGCGAGCGGCACGCTGCGGGCCAAGCGCTCGTGAACGGCGGGATCGATGAAGCGAAGCAGCATCTCATCGGGGCTGAGCGGCTCGCCCGTTTCGGCCCTCGCGAGTCGCTCGAGCGCGAGCACTCCGGCCG
>JADGOT010000297.1 GCA_017882805.1 Glaciihabitans sp.
CTCAACGGCAAGGCTCGCGTCATCACTCGGCGCTCCTACGGTTTGCATTCCGCCCAGAGCCTCATCGCTATGCTCTTCCTCTGCTGCTCGCTGCCAGCGCTCACGCCTGTGAAGGTCCTGCCGATTTTACGCCCACTCGCGTGTTAGGAGAGCCGGAAATGCCGGGGGGTGAACGGATACTGCTTGGCGGGTGGACTTCAGTCCGGTGTCATGCTTAATCTACGCGTATGCGAAGCACACGAAAAGTGAAGTGTAGCCGGAAACTCATCGCAACGGTCGGACTGGCGGTTCTCTCGGCTGCATGCACGGCGAGTATTAGCGCACACAGCAGCCCTTCGAACCAGATGCCAACGTCCTCCCGTTCTGCCTCCGGTTCATCGAATCCTCCGTCTGCACCGGTCACTCTGACTGCCACACCCGGCGACCAGAAGGTCACGCTCACCTGGACCGCCAGCGCCAACGCCAGCAGCTACAATGTCAAGCAAGGCACAGCATCAGGCGGGCCGTACACGCTGGTCGGCAGCGTCGACAGCATGACATACACTGCCACTGGGCTCACCAACGGCACCCCATACTATTACGTCGTCACGGCGGTGAACTCTGCGGGCGAGAGCGGAAACTCGAACGAGGCCTCGGCGACGCCAACGCCAACGCCAACGCCCGCGCTCGTCTCGCAGGATTCCCAGGGATGGACAGTCGTCAAACCCTCCCCCGACACTAAGATCGTCTACGTCAGCTCGACTTCCGGCGATGACAAGAACGATGGCCTGAGCGAGGCCCACCCCGTGAAGACACTGGGCAAAGGTTCTTCCCTTGTGCGACCGGGACACCCCGACTGGCTTCTACTGAAGTCTGGCGATGTTTGGAACGACCAGTTTGGTTCGTTCAACGATATTGGCGGAAGCTCGGCCGATGCGCCCATGCTCTTCTCCAGCTACGGCACTGGGGCAAGGCCGCAGATCCGGCCCACGGATGGTACTGATGTGATTTTCGGCCACGTCAACAACGCGATCTCGCCGCACTTCTACATGATCGGGCTCGACTTCTACGACGCTTTGAACGATCCGGACTCCCCAAACTACCAAGCTGGTCACACCAGCCCAGCCGGGATTCAGTGGTTAGACGGCGGGGATGATATCTTGATTGAGGATTGCAGCTTTCGGTTCCTCGGTATGGGAGTTGCTTTCCAGTATAACAGCGGCACGATAGGATACCCAAACAACATACGCATAAGACGGAACCAGTTCTTTAATCTGTTCAACCAGTCGGGGGGATCGCTCGGCGGCTTCTACTACAGGGTCAACAACCTTCTCGTCGAGGAGAACATCTACGATCACGTCGGATGGAATGACAAGGCCGGCGTCGCGGCGACCGTATTCAACCATAACATCTACCTAAATGAGGCCACCAACTCCGTCTTACGAGGCAACCTATTCGGACGCGCGTCGAGCCTGAGCGTGAAGCTCAGGTCTGATCATCTGAACGCTTCCTCCGGGATATTGATGGAGAACAACTTCCTCTTCGAGAGCGAGCTCGGTGTGTCGGTCGCTTGCGGGGCGGCCCCGGCGACTCAACCATGCCTAACCGACTATACGATTAGGAACAATGTGTTCCTCCAGATCAACCGCGACAACCCCACCGGACGGGGGTTGGGTTGGGGCATGGAGGCAGGGGGCGTGAAGGGTGCCGTCTTCAGCGGGAACATCTTCTCGGATTTCTCATACACAGCCAACTCCTTCGCGATTCACCTCTTCAGTGATGACAATAACACTCTGGTCTCTGACATCACTATCCAAGACAATCTCGTCTATCGAGTAGCCTATTACGGTTTGTTTCTTGAATCGAACCCACAATTCTCGAACATAATGGTCAAAGACAACACCATCCAGGACCCGGACCTCGGCTCTGCGCTGATGGCGCAATTCGGACCATTTACTCCTTATCATTTCTCGGGGAACACCTATTCAGGCACTCCTGGACACGACTTCGCCTACGTCGAAGATGCGAACGGAACGGGCAGCGGCCTGACCTACAGCCAGTGGGTCAACCAGAGCGGAGAAACCGGATCGCGCAACCAAGCAGTCACTTATCCCAACCCAAACCGGGCCCTGGAGACTTACCAAGTGTCTTTGGGTGACACGGCTTCTGGGAATCAGGCCCTACTTGAGGATTTCTATGCAGCGATACGTAAGCAATCCAAGACGAATTGGGATCCTCGATATACGGCAGCTGCAGTCAACAACTACGTCCGCGCCGGCTTCGGGCGCCCAGCACTTTGACCGACGAAGTGAAGTTTCAGTACGTTGACGCTGGGCGCGATGTACCTGAATTTTCGCGGGACTAACGCGGACCGAAATTCCAGGGTGACCTGCTGGCAATCGTAGTGCAACGAGTTGCGTGAGAAGTGCCGCTCCTGATCTTTCCTGATCTGCCTCGTGAAACTGGACCGTCGTTGGACACGCCTCACATGCGCATCACGTTCGTCCTTCCTCACATCACGCTTTCGGGCGGAATCCGCGTTCTGGCCACCTACGCCGAACGCCTGCAGCAGCGAGGTCACCATGTGGTGGTTGTGTCCACCGGTCGCTCGGCGAGCCGGCGACGTGAGCGACTCAAGCGCTTGCTTCTTCGCACGGCTCCAGAACATCAGTACACCTTCTTCGATGACCTACCGATCGAGCATCGCAAGCTGCCACAGGTCGGACCTGTCACCGACGCTGACGTCCCCGACGCCGACGTTGTGGTTGCGACGTGGTGGGCGACCGCGCCAGCGGTCTTCGCATTGTCGGCCCAGAAAGGCGCGAAAGCGTATTTCATCCAGGGCTATGAGGCGGACATTCCGCTGGTGCCACGTGCTCAGGTGGACGCGACCTGGCGGCTGCCCATGCAGAAGATCGTGGTGGCCAGTTGGCTCGGCGAGATGGCTCGCGAGCGCTTCGGCGACAGCACCGCTATCCGCGTGCTGAACAGTGTCGACACGCAACTCTTCTTCGCCCCTGCACGCGGCAAACAAGCGGTGCCAACGTTCGGCCTCATCCACTCCACCATGCCGCTCAAAGGCACCGACGTCGCGATCCGTGCCTTGGAGATCGCTCGCAGCCGGCTACCTACACTGCGGGTCGTGTGCTTCGGCCGCACTCCCGAAGCTGCTGTGCCCGTGCCGAATTGGTTCGACTTTGTGCGCGATCCCGCTCAGGAGTCGATACGCGACCTCTACGCTAGCTGTGATGCGTTCCTGCAGCCCAGTCGTCGCGAAGGCTTCGGTCTGCCGATCCTCGAAGCGATGGCTTGCCGAACACCCGTCATCGCCACGCCCGCCGGTGCCGCAGCCGACTTGCTCCGCGGTGGAGGAGGCCTCCTGGTGCCCGGGGAGGACCCGGCTGCGATGGCCGCAGCGATCGTCGACATCGCGGGCATGCCCGAAACGCAGTGGTTGGAATTGTCGCAGGCGGCCCACGCACAAGCGACCGGATACAGCTGGGAAGAAGCCACCGATGCGTTCGAGGCTGCGTTGTTCCAGACCCTCAGCAAGCAACGGACGAGCTCACGCAGAGCGTAGCTGGCATGGCGCCTGTAGACGGCCGCTCGTTTCCGTAGAAAAGTGACCGTCGATGTCGCGATGCTGAGCGGGCATGCTGGACGGGGCCATCGCTGCTTGGCGGCGCGACGCGGTGTGCTGGACGGCTTGTCGGGCGAGTCGGCGCGCTCGACCGGATGTCCGTCGCGCCAGGAGAGTCGGCGTCGATGTCGATCTTGTGGCAGTTAACGACGCATGACTCGGGGCCAGCGCGGTTGGTTAGACCTTCTCTGTCATGGACTTTCACCATTCATATCTCGTCGGCTTTGGCCGGCGCACGGGGATGGTTCAGCGTCGATACCCGAGACGCCTTACACGCCATCGCAGGCGACCGGAAAAAGGTCTACGGTCTCTGATGCACAATTACGGCCGTCGGCGGTAATTGTGCATCCGGGCGCCCGGATCCCGCTCGGCACACGACCGCGTTCTGCCCGAAACACGCCTCGTCTTTGATTCCAAAGACCTGGGAAGGATACTCTATGTGCGGCATTGCAGGCGCAATCGGCGCGATCGACCCGACCATCGAGAGAGCCGTCGGCGCGATGATGGACGCGGAGGTGCATCGCGGTCCGGACGACTCGGGCACCTACCGCACTGGCGGCAGTCGAGGCGTCATCTTCGGCTTCCGGCGCCTCGCCATCCTCGACCTGACGAGCGACGGGCATCAACCCATGGTCGATCCGCGATCGGGCAGCGCGATCGTCTTCAACGGAGAAATCTACAACTACCTCGCGCTCAAGCGGGAGCTTGAAGGCGCTGGAACGACGTTCCGTTCGAAGAGTGACACGGAGGTCCTGCTCCAGGGCTTCGCTCACTGGGGGAACGGCGTGCTGGGGAAGCTCCGCGGAATGTACGGGTTTGCCGCCTACGACCCGGCGAGCCGGCAGGTGCTCCTTGCGCGAGATCGGCTCGGCATCAAACCGCTGTACTACGCTGAGGTGCAACGCCCCGACGGCAAGGTCCTGCTATTCGCATCCGAGCTCCGTGCCGTGCTCGCGACCGGACTGATCCCGCGCCACCTCGATCCAGATGGGCTTGCGACCTACCTCTGGAACGGGTTCGTCATTGGACCGGCGACCGCCGTGCGCGGCGTCTCGCTACTCCCGCCGGGCGGGTGGATGACTGTGAGTATCGACCACCCCACTGCGAAGCCCGCCCGTTACTGGTCCATGGGACCGCGCTCTCCCCTCCCCGAGGCACAAGCTGTGGCCAAGCTCGAGCACGAACTGCTCACGGCCGTGCGCCAGCACCTGGCGAGCGACGTACCGCTCGGCGTCTTCTTATCCGGTGGCGTGGACTCGAGCGCGGTCGCCTCGCTCGCAGTGCGTGCCGGAAGCCGCAATGTGAAGACGTTCCACATCGGCTTCGACGAGGCTGGCTTCGACGAATCGTCGTACGCGCGTCGTGTCTCGAACGCGCTCAGCACAGAGCACGCGGAGTATCGCCTGACGCAGGCGCGATTCGTGGACGACCTAGAGAACGCGCTCTCGAGCATCGATCAACCGACCTTCGACGGCATCAACAACTACTTTGTCAGCCGTGTCGTTCGCGACGCGGGATTCACCGTAGCTCTCGCCGGGACGGGCGGGGACGAGCTGTTTGGAGGCTACAAGAGCTTCCGGGATCTGCCGAGGAGCCGCGGCTTCGTGAAGGCACTGGGCCTCTTGCCGGCCGCGCTCCTCGACGAGGTATCTCGGTTCGCCGTTCGGCTCAAGTTCGGCCGAGCGGGGGAAGTGCCGCCCCAGGTGCGGTGGGGAAAGCTGCGCGACGTCCTTTCTACGTCCGGCGATCTCCTATCGATGTACCAGGTATCCTACGGGCTCTACACCCGCGAGTTCCTCGCCGAGATGGCCGATCCGAGAGTGCTCGGCCGCGCCCCCGAGGGACTGCCCCCAGCGCTCTACGAGGCACTCGCTTCGACGAGCCGGAGGACCACCGCGCTCTCGGCGATCAGCGTGTTCGAGCTCTCTCTGTTTATCGGGGAGCGGCTGCTCCGAGATACCGACTGGGCGAGCATGGCACCGTCGCTCGAGGTGCGCGTGCCCCTGCTCGACCACGAGGTCGTCGAAGCGGTTCAGCGTGTTCCGGATGCGGCGCGCTTCCTTCCACTCGGGAGCAAGGCGCTCCTCCGGAAGCTCGCCATGCCCACGCTCGACCCGACCATTTTCGATCGCCCGAAGGCGGGATTCGTTCTCCCCATCGAGGTGTGGGCGAAGGACCGCCTCGCACCGCAGCTGGAATCGCTGTTCGCCGATCGGGTCCTGCTCGAAAGCGTCGGCCTGGAACCGGCAGCGGTGCAGCGCCTCTGGAGGACGTTCCGCTCCGGTGCACCTGGCATCTACTGGTCACGCATCTGGGCGCCGTTCGTGCTGCTCCACTGGTGCCAGAAACATCGAGTCGAGCTAGGCTGATATCCCTAGGAGGTTCTCCTTGTCCCGCCGCTATCTCCTCATTTCTCCGTGTCGCGACGAAGCCGATTATCTCAAGATCACGATCGACTCGGTGGCAGCGCAGACCGTGCTTCCCGCCAAGTGGATCATCGTCGACGACGGATCAAGCGACGACACCCCGAAGATCCTCAAGCGAGCTGCCCAGCAATACCCGTACATCCAGGTGGTGCGGCGTGACGATCGCGGCAAGCGAGCGGTCGGCCCTGGCGTGATCGACGCCTTCTACCATGGGCTCTCGCACGTGCGACTCAGCGACTACGAGTACGTTTGCAAGCTCGACGCCGACCTGAAGCTCGGTCACCGCTACTTCGAGCGCTCGATGGAGCATTTCGAGGCCGACCCGTGGCTCGGCACGCTCTCCGGGAAGCTCGAACTCCATTTCGGCGACAAGATCGTGCTCGAGCGAATTGGAGATGAGAATTCGGTCGGCGCAGTTAAGTTCTATCGAGTCGCTTGTTACGAGGACATTGGTGGCTTCGTGCGCGGCGTGTGTTGGGATGGCATCGATGGCCATATGTGCCGCTTGAAGGGCTGGATCGCGCGGTCCGTCGACGAGCCAGAGCTTCGCATCAATCACCTGCGTCAGATGGGTTCGAGCCAGACCAACATCTGGCACGGAAGAATGCGCTGGGGCCGAGGCAAATACTTCATGGGCTCCGAGCCCGCCTACGCCGCAGCCGTGGCTCTGTATCGAGCGCTCGAGCGTCCCTTTGTCGTGGGGGGCGCCGGCATCCTGTGGGGCTACGTCAAGGCGACGCTCGCCCGCGAGCCTCGCATGGAAGATCCGGCGTATCTGTCCCAACTTCGAAGATTCGAGCGCAGCTCGCTCCTGCTGGGCAAGCGCCGGACGATCGAACACGAGAACGCGCGTGTGCGAAAGCAACCGCCGAAGGGCACCGCCACACGCTGAATCGCGAGTTAGACTAAATTCAGATGCCAGCTCGGGCCCGAAGATGGCGAGCGAGTCTCAGGACGGGCCGGTCGGTCGGCGGGCGTGGGGGACGTGGAACTCGCGGGCTGGGGGCAATTCGCGATTGCGCACCAGGATTGGGCTGTGGCGAGCCAAATCTGCGAGGTAGTGAGGGACAGCGCGCTGCCCGCGGCCTTGGAGAGCGAGCTTCCCGCGCCCGACGAGATAGGCCGCCAAGGTCACGGCGTCTGTGGCGACCGCGTAGGGGAGACCGTGCTGCTTGGCAAAGTACCTGCGTCGCGACTCGTACCAATAATCGGGAAGACGGCGAGCCACCTCGCGCACTGTGGTCACACCCGTGCTCTGGCCGGGCATGTGCATTACGCGGCTCTGCGGCACATACCAAATGCCCCAGCCGGCTTGCTTCACCTTACGACAGAAGTCGGTCTCCTCGAAATACAAGAAGTAGCCTTCGTCCATGCCGCCAAGCTCGTCGATCACTTCGCGGCGCAGCATGAGAGCGGCACCGGGCGCCCAGTCTACCTCTTCGGGGATCGTCCCCATGCGACGAGCGACGATCTTGTCCTTGAGCAAGGTCGAAACCACACCAACGCCCAGCGCGTGTTCGACCTCGCTCACGAGGCTTGGAAACCGGAACGCGTACGGAAAGAGATCTCCGCGATCATTTTCGAGGCTGCTGCTGGCAATGCCCGCGTCCGCCTGCTCCTGGAAGAAGCGCACGAGTTCCTCGAACGCCCCGGCCCGGACCTCGGTGTCGGGATTGAGCAAGAAGAAGAAGTCCGGCACCTGGCCCGACTCGTAGGCGTGGCGGAATCCCAGGTTGTTGCCGTAGGCGTAACCACCGTTGCGATCGGACTCGATCACTGTGACCCAGTCCTGGAAATGGTTCTCCTCGACGCCGCGTCGCAGCGCCGCCGCATCTCCCGAAGCGTTGTCGATGATCACCGCGCGCACCACGAGCGCGTCGCTACGGCGCCGCTCATGCTCGATGGAAGCGAGCAGCTTCGCGACCAGCGCGGCCGTGCGGTAGCTCACTGTGACTACCAGGACCGACTTACGGTGTTTGGCCTGCGCCGCCTGCGGCGCGCGCGGGGTGGACTCCGTCACGACTCTATCAGCTGATGCAGACAGCGCTTTCTCGACCGGCTCTGCCGTCGCCGCAGATCGTGCTCTCGGAGTTGCCGGCTCGAACGCCGGCAAGATGTATTGCGCGACTGCCTCGACCCGCGGTTCCTGCAGGAGCGTCGAGTGGCCTCCCGGGGAGTCAACCATTTGCAGGTCTCCACCGAAAACAGCCGACCATCCGAGGTCTGGATTGGCGCAGACCGCAATGCCGGGCAGTTCGCTGCCAGTGCCCTCGGTCGCGCGCACGAGCACAGCGGGCACGCCTTCGACGGGCCGGGGGGTGTAGCGAGCCGCCGCTTGCATGTAGATGTCGCGGGTCGACGGAACCGGCAACCAACTTGGCCACGCGAATCCAGAATCCAGGTGGTGCTCAAGCAAGAAGATGAGCGACGACGCAACCAGCTTGTTCCTTCGGTTCTCGGCTTCATAGCGAGCAAGATTCGTGAGGCGACGGCCGCCCTCAGCTGCAGCATGGAACACCCCCAGCGAGTGCACGTTGCGCAAGAGAGCGGCGGACCTCTCGAAGCGCTCCTTGGTTACCCGCAGCGGCCGCAGCGGGGCCGTTGGAGAAATCGCCTCGATCAGCGCAAGCAAAGCGATGCGTTCGCCAGCATCGACCAAACGTCGGGCCACCTCGAAAGCGATCACGCCACCAGCGCAGAGCCCGCCCAGATAGTAAGGGCCGCTGGGCTGACGAGCACGAATCTCCGTCACGTAGTGAGCGGCCATCTCCTCGATGGTAACGTGCACCATGGGCACGCGCCCAGAAGCCAGCGGAACCACGCCGTAGACCGCCACGTCCTGCGGCACACGCATCGCGAGGTTGCGATAGAGGAGCACTTCGCCGTCGGCATCGTGGATCAGGAAGAGCGCGCGCTTTCCGTGACCCGGCTTCAGCTGTACAAGACAGCCGCTCGGCTCTGCGGCTGTCGCCGAAGGGCCGAGCTGTGCAGCAAGGGCTGAAACTGTCGGCGTCCTGAAGAACACGGCCAGTGGGAGCTCAACCCCAAACTCCTGTTCGAAGCGTTCCCGCGCTCGGACCACGAGCACCGAGGTGCCGCCCAACTCGAAGAAATCCTGGTCGATCCCGATTGGCGAAATGCCGAGCACCTCGCTGAAGAGCTCGGCGAC
>JADGOT010000298.1 GCA_017882805.1 Glaciihabitans sp.
CAGGAGACCGAGGCGCGTACTCAGGCGTGCGTCGCACTACTGGTCGACACCTCGTTCTCGATGGTGATGGATGGCCGCTGGGTGCCGATGAAGCGAACTGCGCTCGCCCTGCACACGCTCATCAAGAGTCGTTTTCGCGGCGACGACCTGCAAATGATCGCCTTCGGCAGGCACGCCGAGGTCATGGACATCGAACAGCTCACGGCGCTCGAGGAGATGTACAACAAGGGCACCAATCTGCACCACGCGCTCCTGCTGGCGAACCGGCACTTCCGCAAGCACCCGAACGCGCAGCCGGTGCTGCTAATCGTTACGGACGGCGAACCGACCTCGCATCTCGAGGCAAGCGGCGATGTCTTCTTCAGCTATCCGCCGCATCCGGTAACGATCGCGATGGCGGTGCGCGAGCTCGACAACTCGATGCGGCTCGGAGCGCAGACGACGTTCTTCCGGCTGGGCGACGACCCGGGTCTTGCGCGGTTCATCGACTCGATGGCACGTCGGGTGGGCGGTACGGTCGTTGCTCCCGAGCTCGATGACCTCGGTGCCGCGGTGGTGGCTTCATATCTCGGATCCCGACGACCGAACAGTCCCGCCGGAGCCTCCGGTGGAGACTTCGACGGGATGTTCGGCCGCGGCTGGGGTTACTGGAACGGTTAGAGCGGGGCTCACGCCACGCCTCAGCGCCGGAACTGGCTGAGGTACAGCGCCAGCTGCCATTCGCGTTCGCGTTTCGCACGTGCGATCGCAGCTTGTCTGCGAGCGCGAAGAGCATCATCTGAGTTAGCGGCTGTCGTGCGGGGACGACGACTCCAGGTGATCAGCGCGACCCCGAGGTGCAGGGCGACGCGATCGGCGAGCGAAACGGTTCGGGCGCTCGATACTCGATCGAGCGACGGTGGATGTGTGTGGTGCTGTTCGTCGACGGGTGTCGACAGGGTGGTATTCACGGTGGTGTTCCTCACAACTGGTTCGGCGCGGTCGCCGAAGAATGCCCGCTTCTGGCAGGCGAATAGGTGTCGCCACTGTGGTGGCGGATCAAACCGGGCGAGCCCGGTGCGATCGTGACGGGACGGACGTGTAATTCGGCCCCCGCGCACGGCGGAGCGAGAATTACGAGGCTTCTACAAGCGTCGTCACCGTGATCGTGACGAGACAGGTGCCGGAGGCACAGGTGCCGGAAGCACAGAAGCTTGTCAGATCAATCGGCGAGAAGGCCCGAGAAGCCGGCGCGACGCGTGATTGCTGGTGTGTTGATCATCATTGCCTGGCTCCTTTTCTTGATTGCTGGCAGGGATTCACGGTAGCGGCTGGCGACGTTCGGGCGCAAGGCCGACACGCCAATGTGACGCCGGATCGAGTCACGGTCTTGTTACGCCGCGTTGCGTTCGTTACGTCCTGTTGCACTCCATGACGCTCATGGTCGCGGTGTGAGTCTGTGTGACGCCCCGGGTTCGTGCACCGGAGACCGAGCGTCCTATGGTTTCGAAACGACCCCCTGCCGCACACCGACATCTGGAGTTCCGCACATCATGCGCCTATCACGCATCTCCCTGGCCACCGTTGCTCTCGTTTCCGCCTTGACCCTCACCGCCTGCGCTGCCACGACGGCATCGTCGACGGGTGCAGCGGTCGACGGCGGCACCATCGTCTATGCCCACCAGCAGGAACCCGCCTGCGTATTCGGCGGCTGGATCGAGCAGGCCTACCTCTCGTACCAGGTACTCGACAACCTGGTCTCGCTCGACGCGAACCACAAGGTTGTGCCGTGGCTTGCCACCTCCTGGAAGTCGTCAACCGATGGCCTCACCTGGACCTTCACCCTCAAGAAGGGTGTGAAGTTCACCGACGGCACGCCAGTCGACGCTGCTGCGGTCGCCTACAACTTCGACTACTGGCTGAAGGGCGGCAACAGCACGGCCGCGGTCTGGCTGGGCGGCTACTACCAGTCGGCCAAGGCCGTGAGCGCGACAACCCTGCAGGTCAATCTGTCCAAGCCGTATCCACGTCTCGTCGACAACCTGACCCAGGGCTACTTCGGCATCCAGTCCGAGCACGCACTCACAACACGTACGAAGGACCAGAACTGCGCGTCCCCCATCGGCTCCGGCGCGTTCATCGTGAAGAAGTGGAACCGCGGACAGGACATCGTCCTTACGCGCAACAACAAGTACACCTCGTGGCCTGCCAACGCCCTTCACACCGGCCCAGCGCACGTGAAGGTGATCGACTGGAAGTTCGTCGCCGATCCGACCACGCGAGTCGCCGCGCTCCAGGCGGGCCAGGTCAACGCGATCTACGACGTTCCTGCAGTGCAGTGGAAGACGCTCAAGACGAGTGGATTCCAGCTTGACCGTTACGTGACGCCGGGTCGCCCGCAACAGATCTCGTTCAACACCCAGCTCGGCCCGTTCACCGACGAGAAGCTGCGGCAGGCGTTCGCCTACAGCCTCAACCGCAAGCAGATCGTCGACACCATCGGCCAGGGAATCATTCCCTCCGAAGGCAACGGCGGAGTGAGTCAGGCGACGCCGGGCTACAGCAAGAAGGCTGCGGACTGGTACAGCTACAACCCGTCTAAGGCGAACGCGCTGCTGGATGCCGCCGGCTGGACTGGTCGTACATCCGCTGGCGTGCGCACCAAGGATGGCAAGCCGCTCACGGTGATCCTGCCGTACGGCGCAGGGTCGATCATCAATGCGGATGGCGCGGCCATCCTGCAGGGGGTCAAGGAGCAGGCGTCCAAGGTCGGCTTCGATGTCACCCTGATCCCGGTGCCGCAGAGCGAGTTGTTCGCTGGCAAGTACGGAACGCCCCAAGATCACGACATCAGTGTCGGGTACTGGACCGCGGTCACGGCGGGCATCCTGTACATCAACTGGCGTCCCAGCACCGCGAGCAACCCGAACTACAGCAACAGCGCCTACTACAACAACCCGGAGCTCGAGGGGTACATCCTTGGCGGCAACTCGGCACCGACGGTGGCTGCGCAGAACGCGGACTACGAGAAGGCGCAGAACTACATCGCTCAGCACGCTCTCGCGATCGGGGTCTACGACCGGTTGAGCACGCTGGCCGTGAGCCCCAAGTTGAAGGACGTCTGGCAGGAGCACGCTCAGGGGGGTCCGACGTTCTATGACGCTTACTTCACCAAGTAGCGGAATCGCCACGGGGCCGGCGCCAGAGCCGGCCCCGGAGGCGGGCGGCGCGCAAGCAGCCGTTCGTCGGCCCTCACGGCTGCGCGCGGTCGCGTTCACGATTGGCCGCAAGCTGATCGCGGCGATCGTTGTGCTGTGGGGAGCTGCGACGGTTGCATTCTTCGCGCAGCTTGCGCTGCCGGGGGACCGGGCTACGGTCATCCTGAACATTCGGGATGGCCAGGCCCAGCTGCGCACACCAGCAGAGCTTGCGCCAATTCGTGCCGAGTACGGACTGTCGCACCCAGTGATAGTGCAGTACTGGGACTACCTTCGCGGCCTGCTGGTCGGGGACTTCGGAGTCTCGTACCAGCAGTTCCGGCCGGTGACCGCGATCATCGGCGAGCAACTTGGAGCGACGGTCATCCTGTCGCTGACGGCGATCTTCTTCGCCTGGATTCTTATGACCGTTTGGGTCACGCTCACTGCGGGCCGGGGACCGCGGGTGCGCGGCATCGGAGCGCTCGTGGATGTCGTGGCCGCGGGTCTGCCGGCCTACTGGCTCGGGATCATCCTGTTGCTCGTCTTCGCGCTCGGTCTGCGCTGGTTCCCCGTGATTGGGGGAACGGGAGTCGACGGGCTCATTCTGCCCGCGTTGACCCTCGCGATACCTTTGGCCGGATTCATGGCGCAGAGCACGCGCACGGAGTTTGAGCGAGCGCTCGACCAGCCGTTTGTCATCTCCGCACGGATGCGCGGCATGGGCGACTGGGACGTACGGATTCGACACGTTCTTCGTCACGCCACCATTCCTGCGGTGACCCTCTCGGGCTGGGCGCTCGGGGCGACACTGTCCGGGGCCGTGGTCGTCGAGTCGATCTTCTCCCGACCCGGAATCGGATCGGTGCTCGTGGCGGCCGTGAACTCGCAGGACCTCCCGGTGGTGGTTGGAATTGTCACCCTCGTCGCGGTCTTCTACGTGACGGTGAACCTCCTCGTCGACATCGCCTACACCCTCATCGACCCGCGATTGAAGGCATCATGACCGCCGTCAGCACCGCATCCGTTGTCACGCCACCGCTGCGTCTCTCGCGCCTGCCGTGGGGACTCTATGCCGCGGGACTGCTGGGTCTCCTGTTGGCGATCGCAGCAATCGCGCCGCAGTTGCTCGCAACGCACGACCCCTACGCACTTGACTACGCCCACGCCCTGCGCGGTCCATCCTTTGCGAACTGGTTCGGCACGGACGAATCGGGGCGGGACCTGTACAGCCGCATCATCTTCGGCGCACGCGAGTCGCTGCTGATCGGGCTCGGCGCTGCGGGGGTCGGAATCGTGCTCTCACTGATCCTTGGCTCGCTCGCGGCGCTCGCGGTCAAGCCGGCGGCGGTCGTGGTCGACCGGGTCGTCGAGGTCATGTTCGCGTTCCCCGCACTGCTGCTCGCACTTCTCCTGATCGCGATTGCCGGACCCTCCGCCCTGACCGAGATCTTCGCGGTGGGCCTCGGCACGGCGCCGGGTTACGCCCGGATGATCCGCGGTCAGATCCTGAGTGCCAAGAACTCGGGCTACGTCGAGGCGGCGACCGCGCTCGGACACTCGCGCGCGCGCATTATTGGTGCGCACATCCTGCCCAACGCACTTCGGCCACTGGTCGCCGTATTCGCACTGTCCGTCGGACAGTCGATCGTGTGGGCCTCGAGCCTGTCCTTCCTCGGGCTTGGCGTTGCGCCACCGTCCTCCGAGTGGGGCGCACTCCTCGACGCCGGTCGCGGGTACATCACTCAGGCCGGATGGCTCGAAGTTGTTCCAGGCCTCGTCATCGTTGCCGTCGCGCTCGCTGCAACCACCATCGGGCGACACCTGCAGGCCTACCTCGAGAAGGGTGAGAAGTAATGAGCATCTCCGAAACGATCAGCGACCCAGTGGAACTCGGCCTGGACTGGCCGGCGACCCGCCTGAGCGTAGAGAACCTGCACGTCGCGTTTCTGGTCGACGGCGTTCGTCGCGACGTTGTCAAGGGCGTCTCCTTCGACCTGAGCCCGGGGGAATGCGTGGCAATCGTGGGCGAGTCCGGCTCGGGCAAAAGCGTCACAGCGCGTGCCCTGGTTGGACTTGCCGGACGAAACGGCATCGTCGAGGCAGACGCCCTTGAACTTCATCACGAGGATGCGCGTGCCTTCACCACCCGCCAATGGCGCAGGGTTCGTGGCCGCGACATCGGCTTCATCCTGCAGGATGCACTTGTCTCGCTTGATCCGCTGCGACCGGTGCGAGCCGAGATCGCCGAGGCGCTTCGACTGCACAACTGGGGCAACCGAGCGGAGCGTGCGCGCCGCGTGATAGACCTTCTGACTCGCGTTGGCGTGCCGCTGCCGGGCGAGCGCTCTCGTCAGCGTCCCGACCAGCTTTCCGGCGGGTTACGTCAGCGGGCTCTCATCGCGTCGGCGATCGCGCTTGACCCCGACATCGTGATCGCGGACGAACCCACAACTGCGCTTGACGTCACCGTGCAGGCGCAGGTACTCAGCGAGCTGG
>JADGOT010000299.1 GCA_017882805.1 Glaciihabitans sp.
CTGGTTGTCGGAATCGGAATCGTCGGGAACCTAGCGGGCTATCCGATCCTCGACCCGATTGCAGCGCTGATCGTCGGATTTATGGTCGCGAGGATGGGCTGGGGATTCGCGTGGGATGCGCTGCATGGCCTGATGGATCGTGCCGCCGACGAACAGGAAGCCGAGGCCATTCGCCAGACGCTGCTCGACGCGCCGGGCATTCTTGGAGTGCATGACGTCCGTACCCGCAAGATGGGCGACATGATCGTTGTCGACGCGCACCTCGATATCGATGCGCTACTCTCGGTTGAGGATGGTCACCGGATTGCAGTTAAGGCACGCCATCGGGTGCTGCAACGACATCGCGTCCTGAACGTAATGACGCACGTCGACCCGACACGGCGGCCAGGCGTCGGTCAAGCTGCCGTTCCCGTTCCAGCGGCTGACTGACCGTGGAGCAACTGTCACGGGCTATGCTAGGGCTGCAAAGTGCTCGGCGTCCCGGACGCCGGTGGCCTAGGTACCTTCATTCGCTCCTCCAGCCACTCGCGCCAAACGGCCGTCGCAATGGCCAAGGCAACTGGCCCGATGAACAGGCCGACGAGTCCGAACGCGGCGATGCCACCGATTGCGCCGAACATGACCAGAAGAAACGGAACCTGCGTCGTGTTGCTGATCAACAGCGGGCGCAGGACGTTGTCGACAGGGTGCACGAGCAGTGTGCACCAGGCGAGTAGCGCGAGCCCAGGCCATATTTCGCCGTTGGCCAGAAGCGTCAGAACGACTACGCTCCAAACGAGCCCAGTACCGATCACCGGAACGATTGACGCGAAGATGGTTAGCGCGCCGAGTACAACCGGCGCACGGACGCCGACGATGGCGTATCCGACCCCGGCCAATGTTCCTTGCGCGAGGGCCGTAATCAGGAATCCAAACACGACCGCGCGAACCATGGCGCCGGCAGCGCGAACATAGCGTTCAAGACGATCATCAAACAGGCGGCTCAGTATGCTCCGGGCCTGTCGTACGAGGAGCGCCCCGTCGCGGAAGACGAAGAATACTGTAATGATTGTGACAACGAGCTTTACTATGTTTCTCCCGACGGATCCGATGACGCCGAGCAGCTCATCACGGGAGTTTGTAGCCCATTCCGCGATGAGCTTGCGGACGACGAGTGGATCGGCCGCATACCGATCGATCGCCTGCTGAATAGCGTCGCCAAGCCACGGGACTGAACGAACGAAGGCAGGCAGCGTCACGCCATCGGCCCGAAACGCGCTGAGTGCCTGGTAGGCTCGCGACAGCTCCTCCTGCAGAAGCACTGTCAGCAGCAGCAATGGCCCGATGACGACAAGTGCGACGAGTATCGTCATCGTCAATGCGGCGAGTCCCTGCCGTTGGCGACAAACGTTGAGGACTCGCCGGTACGCCGGCCAGCTCGCGTAGGAGATGATCGCCGCCCAGAGGACCGGGACGATGAAGGGGCGCAGCACAACAACGCACAGCCAGGCGAGCGCGGCGAGCAGAGCCGCTAACAGGGCCCGACGAACGCCCAGCGAAGTGAGGGGGCGATCAAGCATTGTCATCGGCAGTCTGTCCTCCGCCCGGCACGCGCTATGCGGCACCACGGTGGAGCCGGTGGTCACGAAGATACGCGCCCGATTCGACGTCGGGGACGGGGGAGACCGCAATCTGCTCTTCAGGCTCGCGCACGCCCCGAATTCCTGATTCCGGGCATGCGAGGTGTCCAGCGGAGCGCCCATCAATTTCCGCCAATCGGACAGCCTCAACTGGCGACTCCGGATGCGAGTCCATGCCGTCCAGGCGGCTCCCCAAGTGGTCAGTCGACGCCCCTACGGGTAAGTCGGGGATGCGTCGATGTACGCTCGATCGCCGTGACACACCGGCCCCAGTATTGAACACCTCCGTCCGCACCCAGGGCCGCGTGCGAATCCGGCCTGAACGAGCACTGCCGGACCGCACCGAGCTGCGCGAGGACAGCGAACGGAGATTCAACGCTCGTGGACAGTTCGGACTTGCCGAGAGTCGGATTCATGGGGGTTTGGAAATTTTCGCCAGCGCCGTTCACCAATGTCGCGACGCTGCACATCTTCGACGTCGGACACGCGCTGCGTTCTGGCATTGCTTGCCTCGTATGGCTCGGCGCGCTCAAGCTGGGGCGGCGGCGGGATAGCGCGCACGAGCGAATGACCGCGAGCCCCCGGCAGGTCTGGGAGGGGCCTGCGGGACGGCTGCGCTCATCGGGGAGCACCTATGACGGCCGAATGCGCGGGGAAACTTCGCACAGCGCCTGAACATCGAGCCGATCGATCAGAGATCGGAGGCGCATGATCTCGCCACGGAGGATGACGATACCCGATGGAGTTAGCGCGAGTTCACGCGACCTAGTCGCGGAGCGAGCGTGCGGATCCGTCACAATTTCAAGGGCGCGCAGTCGCCTGAGCAGACGGCCGATGGTTCGCTCCGACACCGTCGCCGCGCTGATCCGCTGGACCTCAGCGGCGATGTCCCTCGCGCTTCGCGGGCCGGCCGCCAGCGCGACCATAATACAGAGCGTATGCGGCGCCAGCGGCGTGTGCCTCTCGGTCCCGGAATCGTGAGACGGGCCTATCATCTCCAAGTCGGGGTCCGCTCGTTGTTCATGCCAAGACAGACGCTAGCAAGTGCCGAGAAATATAGAGGTTGCCGGCGGTAGTCCTTTGATTCGGCGCGCTTTGGTGATGCATGTTTCGACGCAGACAACCGCTA
>JADGOT010000300.1 GCA_017882805.1 Glaciihabitans sp.
AGCGACTGCTTGAAGGCGCCAGCCAGCTTGGCCAGCAGCACCTCCCGGCTTTCGAGATCGGCGAGCTTGTTGACCTCGGCTGCGGTCAGAGGGTTACCGTCAAAGTAACCGCCCTTCACGACGAGCAGAGGGTTTGCCTTGGCAAAGTCACGAAGAGCCTTCGCCACGGCGACAGTGTCACCGTGAACGAAAGCGAGTGCGGATGGGCCGGCGAGCTCTGCGTCGAATGACGAGATCCCTGCCTGGTTTGCCGCAATCTTGGTCAGCGTGTTCTTCACCACGGCGTACGTCGCGTGCTCACTGATCGACTGCCGCAGCTGCTTGAGCTGGGCAACGGTGAGACCGCGGTACTCGGTAAGCAGTACGGCGTTCGAGCTACGGAAACTGTCCGTAAGCTCGGCGACCGAGGCTTCCTTGTTCGCCATGGCACTCCTTGATTGATATCGGTTGACGTTCGAACCGACCGGAGCTGCCTGCAGATGCAAAAAGCTCCGGCGCTAAGCGCACGGAGCTGAAAAGTCCTAGTGGACGAAACTAACTTCACACACCTGCGCGGGATGCTGCCGTGTGTCCGTCGACGAGACGAAAACAAGCAGACCTTCGTTTCGGGTTGCCCCGAAAATCCAGCGGTCTTTGGCCTCGTACAGACTACGGGAGGCGGGGGGGTTCAGGCAAACCCGGGAATCTAGTGGCTGAACCGGAAAAACACCACGGATCGGGATCGGTGCCGCTCGCCATCCCGGACCTTAACGACATTGGCCCAGAGGGTGTGTGTCACTTCGGAGATTCGGGCGACACGCCGACAGGATGGTGGCTCAGCACGGCGTGTCGTCAATTTCTCCTCGATAACGCGCGCTCAACACCCGGATCGAACGGAATAACCGGTGGAACCCACCCCATCCATGCTGTTGTTCGGTTTGTCGGGATGAGCTACGACCGCCAGGAGTGCTGGGGCTCGTACTTCAACAGGCGACGAGCCTTGGCGATTGACAGCAGAGTCTCTGTGCCTTCCAGCGGGCGCTTCAGCTCGACTTTCGGGAAGTACTTGGCCGCGAGCTCCGCGCTCGGGGTGTCGACCACGGTGTCGGCGTTCGCGATGATGAACGTGTCGAAGCCGGGCTTGCCGTTCTCAAGCGCGCGAAGCACGGCGAGCGCGCCATCCCGGGTATCGATGTAGCCCCACAGGTTCCAGATTCGCAGTTTCGGATCGGCCTCCCACTTCGGCTGGTTCTCGTAGTCGGATGCGTCGAGCACGTTCGAGAAGCGCAGTCCCGTGATGCTGAGCTTCGGATCCCAGCGCACAAGCTTGCCCGCCAGCTCCTCCTCGAGGTGCTTGACCACCGAATACATCGATTCCGGTCGCGACGGGTACTCCTCGTCGACGGGCAGGTAGGGCGGGTCGATGTCGAACGGAATTCCCAGCAGCGTCTCACTCGATGCGTAGACGATCCGCTTGATGCCGACGCGTCTCGCCGCCTGGAACACGTTGAAGGTCGAATTCATGTTGTTGAAGAACGTCGCCGAGTCGGTCTCCAATCCACCGGCCGGGATGGCAGCAAGGTGCACGACCGCGTCGATCCCGTCGTACCGGTTGTCGACCGAGCTGAACGCGTCGACCACGGATCCGTAGTTCGTCAGATCAATGCGGGTGAAGGTATCCGATCGGTTTCCGACCGCGTCCAGACCGAAGACCGTATGCCCCGCCTCCGTTAGTCCTTCGACGACCGCTCGGCCGAGCTTGCCATTGCTTCCGGTGACGACGAGTCTCATGAATCCAGTCTGTCACTGGCGAGCGGCAGCTCGACGCGGAAGGTCGTGTTGCCCTTCCGCGAGGTGACCGAGACATTGCCATCGTGGGCGTCGACGACCGCCTTGACGATCGCCAGCCCGAGACCGGTGCTTCCCGACGCGCGTGATCGCGATGAATCGCCGCGGGCGAAGCGTTCGAACAGGTCCGCCTGGAGGGCCTTCGGAATGCCCGGACCGTTGTCGGTAATGGTCACAACCGCGGTCGCTCGGACGGTTTTATCCAGCCCGATCTTCACTCGCGTTCCGGCCGGCGTGTGAACACGAGCGTTCGCCAACAGGTTCACGAAGACCTGATGCAAGCGTTGGGCATCTCCCTCAACGAACAGCGGCTGGTCGAGAACGTCGAGTTCCCACTTGTGATCCGGGCCTGCGGCGTGCGCGTCGCTCACGCAGTCGACGAGAATTCGGGTCAGATCGACGGGAGCGGTCTCGATGTCCCGACCGGCATCCAGTCGGGCGAGCAGCAGCAGGTCCTCGACCAGCGATGTCATCCGCACCGCCTCCGACTCGACCCGGCCGAGCGAGTGCGTGACATCTTTCGGAAGGTCGTAGTTTCCGCGGCGCGTGAGCTCGGCGTAGCCACGGATTGACGCGAGGGGCGTCCGGAGCTCGTGACTGGCATCAGCAACGAACTGGCGCACGCGGCTCTCGCTGGCCTGTCTCGCCTGCAGCGCGTCATCCACGTGGCCGAGCATTGTGTTGAGCGCGGCACCGACCTGCCCGACCTCGGTGCGGGTGTCGGTGTCGGCCTCGGGCACGCGAACGGACAAATCGACCTCACCACGATCGAGCTCCATCGACGCAACCTCGGTCGCGGTTGCCGCCACCCGTCGAAGTGGTCGCAGGGCATACGAGACGATGAACCAGGTTGCGAAAGCGACGAGCAGGATGCCACCCAGCGAAACACCGCCGAGGGTGAGACCGAACTGGGTCAGGGTGGTGTGCGTTTGGGCAAGCGGATAACCGAGGAATTGGTACGCCTTCACTCCGGTTACGGTCCCCGTGGCCGGGTTGAGCTGCTCCCCAGTCAAGAGTGAGGTTCGAATCACTCGGAAGTCGCCAAAACCCGGGATCGTGACATCCGTGACAGCATCGCTGGTCGTGACGGCTCGCAACGGCTTCAATTGCGCGGTTGTCAGTATTCGCGAAGTCCCCCCGAATGGTGCCGACTGCTTCCCAGTGAGCTGCGAACCAACCAGGATGGCCTGGATCGATCCCGGCTCGAGTCCCGCTACTCCGCCGCCATCCCCGGGAGTGCGTCCACCCCCGCCACCCCCGAACCGATCTTCGAAGAGATTTGCCGACCGCTCGAGTTGCTGATTGATCGGAGCCGTCAGGTTCACATAGAGGGCGAAAACACTGATGCCACCCACAACCAGACTTAGGAGCGTAAAGAGCGCGACAACACTGACGAGCAGCCGACGTCGCAGGGTCCAGGGCGCGCGTCCCAGCCCGCGCTTCATTGCGTCGGTTTCAGGATGTATCCGACGCCTCGCACCGTGTGGATCATCGGAACACGCCCCGCATCGATCTTCTTACGCAGGTAGGAGATGTAGATCTCGACCACGCTGGACTTACCCCCGAAGTCGTAGTCCCAGACCCGATCAAGGATCTGCATCTTGCTTACCACGCGACGGGCGTTGCGCATGAGATAGCGCAGCAACTCGAACTCGGTCGCCGTGAGCTCGATCAGGTCACCATCGCGGCGAACCTCATAGCTGTCCTCGTCGAGTTCGAGGTCACCAACCTCGATGTGGGAGTCGGCAGAATCGTCCACGGTCATGCCGGAGCGACGGATGAGGCCGCGCAGGCGCGCGACGAGTTCTTCGAGACTGAACGGCTTGGTCACGTAGTCGTCGCCGCCGACCGTGAGGCCGGCGATGCGGTCATCCACCGAGTCCTTGGCAGTGAGAAACAGGATGGGAGTCTGATTGCCGTCCGCGCGCAGCCTCTGCAGCACCTGCAGACCGTCGATATCGGGGAGCATGATGTCGAGCACGATGATGTCCGGGCGGAATTCGCGGATCACGCCGAGTGCCTTCTGGCCGTCGGGCGCGAGACGCACATCCCAGCCCTCATAGCGCAGAGCCATCGAAAGCAGGTCGGTCAGCGAGTCCTCGTCATCGACAACAACAGCCCTGATCGGGCTGCCATCGGGCCGTCGAAGCCTCGGCTGCGACACGCTCGAGGCGACGTGACGGGACTCCGCAGAAGATGTGCTCATAGTTCCAGTATTAGGAACTTTCTATGAGCTAACTGTGAAGCCTTACCGCGCAGTTGAGCGCGAAATCAGCGGTGATGTGTCGGCACTTTGCGGTGGCTGCCCGACATCACGACGAGCGCGATGGAACCGAGCAGACACGCGAGACCGCCAACGACGACGACAACAAACATGATTCCCCCACGACGGAATGTTCGGGTCCCATCGCCAACGCAGAGGTAGGTGTGCTCCGCATTGTCTAGATTTCTAGCTACCCAGAACGGTACGGGGTACAAATCATGTCGGTCAATAGGGGGACACACCCCCAGTGTGAGGGATGCGCTCTCGGCGGCGGTCATCCTCAAAACGAGCCACCATCAATACCGGACACCATCAATACCGGCGAAGTCTGTGGGCGCTGCGAGAATGGCTGTCGTGACACTGGCGCATCCGACTCTCGACCTCTGGGAGGAGCCCGCGCCCGACCATCGCAAGAGAATCGTTGCGAACTCAGAGAACCGGGTGGCCTGGCTCCGGGCTCGCAGCCGGGGCGTGACGGCAACGGATGTCGCCCGGCTCTCGAGCGCGAGGGCACTTCAGGGCGTTGCGTGGGAGAAGCTCAGCGGAACGGGCTTCGGCGGCAACGCCTTCACCGATCACGGTCGAACGCGTGAGCCTGAGATCGCGCGCTGGGTGCTCGCGAATCACGGAATCGCCCCGAGTTCCGACCTGTACCACGCGAACGGCCAGCCCCTCCATCTTGCGACGCCCGACGGCGTACGTGCCGCGGGGTCGAACGTCGTGCTGTGCGAGATCAAGACGACGTCGCACGCCTGGCGCAGCATTCCGCGCTCGTACCTTCGCCAGGTCTGGTGGCAGCAGTACGTGCTCGGTGCCGAGCGCACTCTGGTCGTATGGGAACAACACGCCGATTTCGTTCCCGTTGCCGCCGTTCCCCAGGTTCGCTGGGTCGAGCGGGACGACAACGAGATTCACGTACTGGTTGGGCTGGCCAATCGGCTGCTCGACCTGATGTCGCCAGACTCTGCCCCCACCGGCCTTTCGCGCGCTCGCTGACCGCGTGCACGGTCGACCGCGATGGCGACACCGTAGACAACCACCCAGGCGATCGCGAGGCTTGTGGCCGTGAACTCCGCGTAGCCACCGAGTTCGGTGTCGAATCGCGCAAGAGACAGGATGCCGCCCAGTCCCGAAATCGCGGCTACGGCGATAGCGGTCGTGAGGGAAAATCTCGCCAGATGCCGATGGTCGACCGCGAATGCCGTCTGCAGCATTGCGAGGCAGGCCGCCGCGAATGCGAGCACGGCGCACGTGATGTGTGTGAGATCCTGCCAATCAAAGGGCGAGAAGGTCGGGAGCGGGCATCCGGCCCGGCAGGTCACCTGGGATGCGGCCAGGAAGAAACCGCAGGCAATCCAAATCGAGACGGCGGGCGCCCAGATCGCAAGAAGCCGGATGCGCGACCGCACGTCCTTTCCGGCAAAAGCCACAAGTGCTCCGCCCGCAACGACGAGGAGGAGTGCGATTTCAAACTGACGCGCGGTCGATGCCCCGGTCTCGCCAAGTTCACTCACGTAGACATCCGTGCCACCGAACTGCACCCTCGACACCCAAATGATCACGAGGGCTCCGGCAATCAGAACCGCGCCGGTCACCGCGGCAACGACGTCAACGGCATCGCGCCGGGTCATGCGGGCATCGTCATGCTGCGGCAGCGCCTTTCCAGCGACGAGAAACCCAAATCACGCCCGCACCGGTGCCGAGAACCACGCCGGTTATCAGCACGACGTAGAACGAGACCGAGAACCAGCCCTCGTTTGCGAGCGAGGGATCGAGGAATGGGTACGGGTAGAAGGGCTTATGGTTCAGCGTCTCGTGCACAGTAAACGGAGCGCGGATCATTGTGTAGGCGACCCACACGAGCGGGAAGATCACGACCGCTCGCAACGATCGCCAGTTCAAGGGAACCCGGCCCGGCGCGATGAACCAATCGAGCAGGATGTACGCGCACGCGATCACGTGCAGCACCTCGTTGGACCACTCAACCGTCGTGCCCTGCGGGAGTTCGACTCCGCGCAGAAGCAGGTTGTAAACGACGAGGGTAACGGTCATGTAGGTCACGACGATGAAACGGAAGACCGTGTACCAGCGTGGGTCCGCCTTCTTGGCGAAGACGAACGCCGCTCCGATCAGCAGCACCACGACAGCACCCACGTTGGAATCGATCGTGAAGAAGCTGAAGAAGTTGGTAATTCCGAATGCGACGCTCAGACCGGTCTTGTGCCAGTTATCGATGCTTCGGTCGAGTTGCGCGACTATCGCCGCGATGCCCAGAGCCGCGAACAGAATCCTGACAACGGCGATCGTGTACTTGTAACCCGTGCTCTTCACGCTGTCATCGTAGCTTTGACAGTGGCCGCTAGCACGGCAGCCACGGCATCCGGTGGAACGAGTTGTCTTGGTTTGTAGCCATCCGGGATACCCGCGACAATCGCACTGATCATGGCTACGAGCCGGGGCTCGGCCGCCGCCATCCGGTCGAGCACGAGTTTGGTGCTGAGCGTTTCCGATCGGGGCTGGTCGACGAGCGAGTCGTCCCCTGCGTCGTTGTCGGTGACAAAGGACAGGTTCACCAGGCCGACGTTGAGCTCGGCGGCGAGCGACACCTCGGGATACTGCGTCATGTTGACGATGTCAGCTCCGGCCGCGCGGAACCAATGCGCTTCGGCCCTCGTCGAAAACCTGGGG
Source organism: Glaciihabitans sp. (assembly GCA_017882805.1). Taxonomy (GTDB): domain Bacteria; phylum Actinomycetota; class Actinomycetes; order Actinomycetales; family Microbacteriaceae; genus Galbitalea. The sequence continues at coordinate 6,779 of JADGOT010000300.1, forward strand.
CCCTGAATAACCACGGTGGTGCCTCGTGCAACAAACGGTTCTCCCGCAACGCTGAGGCTCGCGGCCGCGAACCGTCGTAACTCCGGGCAGTATGGCTCGGCCAACGCAACGTGCTGAACGCCCGCGTCGGATGCGGCCGCACCGTCGAAAAACGTATCTGCTCGCCCACTGGTGCGGTCGAGAATCTGGTCCGGGAGTACGAAGGTACCCGACGGCAGGGCGGGGTTCAGGCCGCCCACCGCGGACGAGGTGACAATTGCCTTCGCCCCGAGCGAGGCGAGCGCCCAGATATTCGCGCGGTAGTTAATGAGATGTGGCGCGACGGTGTGACCGACGCCGTGCCGTGGAAGGAAGGCGACGGAGCGACCCGCAAATGTGCCAACGGTAACCTCGCTGGAGGGCGGGCCATAGGGCGTCTCCACCGCGACTTTCGTCGCGGTCTTGTCGTCGAGTAGTGCGTAGAGCCCGGACCCGCCGATGACCCCAATCGGCGCGGCCGCATCGCTATGCGGTGACATGCCCACATCCTCCCACGGCGAACGCCTCACCGGTCCCAGAGTTACAGCGCTCGCTCGCGCACGAAGTCGTCCTCGTAGGCTTCGCCGACGAGAAATTTCTTGAGTCCTACCTGCCTGAATCCGCTCTTCTCGTAGAACGCGTTCGCTCGCGCATTCTCCTGGTTGACGCCGAGCCACATTCCGGCGCAGCCCGCCGCACGCGCGGACTCGAGCGCCGCATCCACTAGTGCGACTGAGATTCCGGCGCCGTGATGGCCGGGCCGGACGTAAAGCTTGGAGAGTTCCGCTGTGGGATGAAGCGTGATCGACGCCGCCACGGCGGGGTCCGTGGGTTCACCAAGGATCAGCATGGCGTATCCGATCGCCTCGCCGGTCTGCTCGGCGAGGAAGAGCACCCGATTCGCATCCGCGAGGTAACCATCAAAGCTAGTTACCTGAAAGTTCTTGCTGATGAAGTCAGCAATCGCTTTAGCTGTCGTGTGCGACGGGCAGGCGAGTGGGAACGTGGCGGAGGCAATCTCAGACAGCGTCTCGGCGTCAGCTTGAGTAGCGAGTCGAACATCCATGGTGGGCTCCGGAAACGGAAAAGGGGCCCGCACCCGTGACAAGCACAGCGCGCGGACCCCTTCTCAAACTGTTTTGTGCGTTACAGGACGTTGACATCCAGGGGGATGCCAGGACCGAACGTGGTCGAGACGGTTCCCTTGGTGATGTAGCGACCCTTCGAGCTCGATGGCTTCGCGCGAACGACCTCGTCGAGTGCTGCCTTGATGTTCTCGGCGAGCTGCTCCTGCGTGAACGCGGCCTTGCCAACGACGAAGTGAACGTTGGAGTGCTTGTCGACACGGAACTCGATCTTGCCGCCCTTGATGTCGGAGACAGCCTTGGCGACATCCGTCGTCACGGTTCCGGTCTTCGGGTTTGGCATGAGACCACGTGGGCCGAGCACCTTACCGAGGCGCCCAACCTGGCCCATGAGCTCAGGAGTCGAGACGGCGGAGTCAAAGTTCGTGTAGCCGCCGGCCACCTTCTCGATGAGCTCTACGCCACCGACCTCGTCGGCGCCGGCAGCAAGCGCTGCCTCAGCCGCGGGGCCCGTTGCGAACACGAGAACTCGAGCGGTCTTGCCTGTGCCGTGAGGCAGGATGACCGTGCCACGAACCATCTGGTCCGCCTTGCGCGGGTCAACGCCAAGCTTCAGTGCGACCTCGACGGTGGAGTTGAACTTCTTTGAACCGGTCTCGCGAGCAACACCAACGGCCTCTGCGGGCGTGTAGAACTTGCCCTCTTCGATCTTCTCGGTTGCGGCGCGGTAGGCCTTTGATTTCGTAGGCATTATGCGTCCACCGTGATTCCCATGGAGCGAGCCGTGCCCGCGATGATCTTCATGGCCGCCTCGATGTCGTTTGCGTTGAGGTCGACCTGCTTCTGCTCCGCAATCGCGCGGACCTGGTCTTTGGTCAGTCGGGCAACCTTGACCGTGTGAGGAGTCGATGACCCCTTCTGCACGCCGGCTGCCTTCTTGATGAGCTCCGCTGCGGGCGGGGTCTTCAGGATGAACGTGAACGAGCGGTCCTCGTAGACGGTGATCTCAACCGGAATGACGTTGCCGCGCTGCGACTCGGTCGCCGCGTTGTACGCCTTGCAGAACTCCATGATGTTGACGCCGTGCTGACCGAGCGCCGGGCCGATTGGCGGGGCTGGGTTGGCGGCGCCGGCCTGGATCTGAAGCTTAATCAGACCCGTGACCTTCTTTTTCGATGCCACT
>JADGOT010000301.1 GCA_017882805.1 Glaciihabitans sp.
ACCTTGGTATGACTAGATGGGGCGGATGTTCTCGGCCTGAGGACCCTTGGGGCCCTGAGCTACCTCGAACTCAACCTTCTGGTTCTCGTCGAGTGAGCGGTAGCCGCTCGTCGCGATAGCCGAGTAGTGGGCGAAAACGTCAGCGCTTCCGTCCTCGGGGGAAATGAATCCAAAACCCTTTTCGGCGTTGAACCATTTGACAGTACCTGTTGCCATGCTTAGAACTCCTTGTTAGTGCAATTCGGTCGGTCCCGAATCCGGAGCCTCACGATTAACGCGCGCCAGAGCGCGCTAATGCACCGCTAACACTAGTGCAGAAGGTCCACAAGGCAACACATCGAAGTGAAATCGTGTCTTTACGACGAAATGTGTCAGACGCCTCAGGCTGCGGCCAATTCCTCGCGAAGTCGACCAATTCCGGCACGGATGCGTGTCTTCACCGTACCAACCGGCACCTTGAGGATGGCTGAGACCTCGCTGTGGCTATAGCCGCCGAGGTGGGCGAGAGCAACGGCCTGGCGCTGCGCCTCTGGCAGGGTGCCGAGAGCTCGCTCGATGCGCTTGCTTTCGATGCGGAGCGAAATAGTGTCCGCAATGTCGTCTGTCGGCTCGTGGAGGTCGCGGAGACCGATGCGAAGCTCGCGTACCTTTCGCGACTGCGCGGACCGAACGCGGTCCACCGCGCGGCTGTGGGTCTTGCGAAGGATCCAACCCGTCGCGCTGCCTTTGCTGCCGTCGTAGTGTCGGGCGAACTGCCAAATCTCGAGAAAGACCTCCTGGGCGACTTCCTCGGCGTGACCGGAGTCACGCAGGATACGCATTGCCAGACCGATCACTCGGGGCTGCATGCGGTCATATAACTCGCTGAACGCGGTTTCGTCGCCGGAGGCGACCGAGTTCATGAGTACGGATTCGATTTCGGCGATAGTGGTAACGGGCATAGTGGTCTGTCCTTACGCTTCGGGTGTGACCCAGTACGGCCTGGGCTTACTGGAAGAGACGGCAGCGGGGTACAACTATGACGCGATTTCTCGGTCCTCATTTTGGGGGACACAAGACCGATTGGTCTACTTTTCGACTGTGTTAATGCGCCGGAAACATAAGGATGGGAGCGCGACCACGGCTGTAAGCGTTTTCAGTCGTTCCTGCGTTCAGTGACAGCCCGAACTGGCGCCAATGGGCTTTCGTCGGGGTACAAACGCCGCAAATCACCAGTCCGATCGCCGGTAATCCTTCAAGAACACTCCGTAGACGTCGACCCCTGCTTCGCCCTGGACAACAGGGTCATAGACGCGAGCCGCGCCGTCCACAAGGTCGAGCGGCGCGTGAAAGCCCTCCTCGGCCAGCCGAACCTTGGTTGGATGGGGGCGCTCGTCGGTGATCCAGCCGGTGTCGACGCTTGTCATGAGGATTCCGTCGGTCTCAAACATTTCCTCGGCGCTCGTGCGCGTGAGCATGTTGAGCGCGGCCTTTGCCATGTTGGTGTGCGGATGCCCCGGGCCCTTGTAGCGCCGCGAAAACACGCCCTCCATTGCGGACACGTTCACGATGTATTTGCGGCGAGCGCTCGATGCCGCCATTGCCGGGCGTAGTCGACTGATGAGCAGGAACGGTGCCGTCATGTTGGCCAGCTGAACTTCGAGGAGTTCGAGCGGCTCGACCTCCTGTACGTGCTGGGTCCAGCTGTTGGCATCGTGGGTATCCGGAACGAGCCCGCCGGCGTCGATCGCAGTACCCGCAGCGAGACGTGAAAGCGAGGTGGAACCTGCGGCGAGCGCCTCGCTGGTGAGCCTGTCCGCCGCCGTTCGCTTCAAGTCCGACGTTGCGGCAGCCAGGATCGGATGACTCGCGACCGATGCGGCGAGGGCTTGCGGGTGGGCGTCGTTGGTGTGCCCGAACGTGAGCAATTCAGGCAATGGGCCATCCGGCAGCGGCGCGAGCTCGGCTTCGGCGAGGGGGGCGTAGGCCCCAGCCGAGCGCCGAACCGTCTGCGCCGCGTTATTGATGAGGATGTCCAGCGGCCCGGCCGCAGCTACGGCATCCGCGAGCGCGATCACCTGTGCCGGATCCCGCAGGTCTATGCCGACGACGCGCAGCCGATGCAGCCAGTCGGCGGAATCCGGCAACGACGCGAATCGCCGCACCGCGTCTCGGGGGAACCGCGTAGTGATTGTGGTGTGGGCACCGTCTCGCAGAAGCCGCAGCGCGATGTACATCCCGATCTTCGCGCGCCCGCCGGTGAGGAGCGCGCGCTTGCCGGTCAGATCGGTTCGCGCGTCACGTTTCGCGTGGCTCATGGCCGCGCAGTCGGGACACAGCTGGTGATAGAACGCGTCGACCTGCGTGTAGTGCTTCTTGCAGATATAGCAGGCCCGGGACTTCAGCAGGGTTCCCGCAATCGGAGCCTCGGTTGACGTCGCGAGCGGGATGCCGCGGGTTTCGTCGTCGATACGATCGGCCGCGCCCGTCGCGGTCGCCGCGACGACGCTGCGGTCGGCATCCGCGACCTGGGCGCGCAGTTCGAGCCGACGCGCCTTCTTGACCGACTTGAACATCTGGGCTGTCGCACGTCGAACCGCCAGAAAGTCGGGATGCTCCTCGTCCAGCTCATTGAGCCGAGCAAGTACCTCGAGGGTGACGGCGAGCTTCTCTGGGTCGATGCCAGATCCGACGACGCGAGGGGCGCTGTCTGCTCGCTCATCCCCGGTGGTCACATCAGATTGTAAGCGATGGCCAGTGTGTGAGGGTCAGCTGGAGCGCGGTGATGAGCTTCTCGAATGTTCGATCGACGCCGGGAAGCCCGAAACCGTTGGCCGCCTCCAGAGCGACGAATCCGTGCAGTACGGCGCGGCAGTATCGCGTCGCATCGATTGCATCGTCGCCGTGCAGGCCGAATCCGGCCAGGGCGTCGAACAGCACTCCGACCGCCTTGTCGCTCGCAGCGATCTCTGCCGCGTTGTCGACGCTGGGGGCCCTGAGTGTGCTGGCATAGCTGCCCGGGTGCTCGTCGGCCCAGGTGCGGTAGGCACGGGCAAGAGCATCCACCGCACTGGGTCCGGACTTTCCCACCGTCGCCCTCGCCAGAGTGTCGGCCAGTTCACGCTTGGCGCGCGCCGCGACGAGCGCCTGCAGTGCGTCCGCTCCGTCGACATGCTTATAGAGGCTCGGCACCTGAACGCCGAGCCGCCGGGCGACTTCGACCAGTGTCACGGCGCCGCCCTCATCGGCGAGGTGGGTCGCCTCCTCGACGACCCGGTCTTCGCTGAGCCCTGCCCTAGGCACGGTGCCCGCTCTGGAGGTGTGTCGAGAGGAATGAGACCACAGCGGGGTTCACGACGTCGGGCCGTTGTGACTGCGGGTAGTGCCCGGAGTCGGGAACCATGAGGACCTCTGCACTCAGTTGCTCGGCGATCCAGGCGGCCTCGTCTGCGGGCTTCGGGAAGTCGGGGTCCAGCTCGCCCATGACAACGAGTACTGGCGCGGTCACCGAAGGCAGGGCTGCCTCGGCCGGGTCGTGACTCGTGTGTGTGGTTTTTGTGAACGCGGCGGCGTATCCCTTCTTACGCATGGCGGCGTTCGCCTGCGCGGCAAACTCGGCCTGGTCGGCTGGCTTGCGTCCCGCGTAAAGGTTCGGCAGGTACATCTTCCAGACCGGTGCAGCCCAGGCCGGAGCGATCAGTACTTTCATTAGGGCCTTCAGAACCGGATTCATTTTTGGGTCGCGCACGAACGGTCCCACCAGTACGAGGCCGGTGACGAGTTCTGGGCGCTGCGCTGCGGCGATCACTCCCGCGGCCGACCCCATCGAATTGCCGATGACGGTGGCGGGGGAACCGAGGAGCTCGGCGAGCGCGATCACGTCGGAAGCCTCGGCCTCCTCGTCAAAGTTCGCGAAGGTCGTGTCGCTCTCACCGTGACCACGGAGGTCGAACGTCGCGACCCGATATCCCGCCGCAACGAGTGCTGGGACGAGATAGCGGAAGGTCTGACGGATGTCGCCCATGCCCGGGGCGCAGATCACGAGCGGGCCGGTGCCCTGAACGTCGTAGGCAATGCGACCGCCCTCGCGGTCGAGCATCAGTGTGGTCACGGCTTGGTCCTTCGTTTGGCTAATGTTCATAGCCTTAAAGCTAATGGGGTTAGCCAAACTTGTCAATCCTGTTGACTCTCCTAATTCAGGAGTCCACTCACATAAATCAGGAGGTTGTGTTGCGTGAGTGGCCTGGGGGGTATGTGTTGTGTCTAAAAGGCTCATTCTTAGGACCCGGTCTGCTGTGCTCCTGAGTTACGAGAGGTCGAACCGCCATGCACAGTTGACCTGCTGAGGCTCCGGCTAACGTTGAGCCATGGCTTTGAAGATTCTTCTCGACTGTGACCCGGGGCTGGATGACGCGCTCGCGTTGCTACTCGCGCACGGTGACCCAGACATTGACCTCGTCGCGGTGACAACGGTGGGCGGCAACGTCTCGCTCGAAAAGACGACGCGCAATGCACTCGAGCTGCGTGAATTTCTGGGCTTTTCCGACGTGCCGATCGCGGCTGGGGCCGGCGAGCCCCTGAGCGGTCCGGTGAAGAGCGCAGAGCACGTTCATGGCGAAGACGGCCTCGGCAATGTGATTCTGCCGAAGGCGACGCTCACCGCATCCGACTCGCACGCCGTCGATCTGATCATTGAAACGCTGCGTGCGGCGCCTGGCGAGATACATCTGGTTGCCACGGGCCCTCTGACCAACATTGCGCTCGCACTGCGCAGAGATCCCTCGATCGTCGACCTGGTCGCATCCTTCACGATCATGGGCGGGTCATACTCGCGCGGCAACGCGACGCCTGCCGCCGAGTTCAACATCTATGCGGACCCAGACGCCGCCGCCGAGGTGTTCGCGGCGGGTTGGCAGGTCACCATGGTCGGCCTCGACCTCACGCTTCAGGCCATCGTCGACGAAGGCATCGTCGATCGGATGCACGAGCTCGGCCGACTCGGCGTCGAGCTGATTGCGCCGCTTGCGACGTTCTGGACCAACCCGCTCGACGATGAGTGGGACGGTCAGGCGCTGCATGACGTGTGCGCGGTCGCCTACGTTGCCCGTCCCGACCTCTTTACCACCAAGCCAGCACGCGTCGAGGTTGAGCTCGTGGGGGAGTTCACGCGCGGGATGACCGTCGTCGACTTCCACTCCGACCGACCAAATGCCATTGTCCCGATGCGGCTGGATGTACCTGGTTTCTGGAACTACGTGCACGACGCGTGGGGCAACGTACAGCCGAATGTCTGAACTGCTTCGCCTCGCACCGGACCCGTGGGACCCGGATGACGCGTACCTGGCGTTCGAGCAGTGGGCCGAGAGCCGCGGGCTCCCGCTCTATCCGGCGCAGGCCGACGCACTCATCGAGATCGTCTCCGGCAACAACCTGATCCTGTCGACACCCACCGGCACGGGAAAGTCGCTGGTGGCGGTCGGTGCGCACTTTGTCGCGCTCGCGCAGGGAAAGCGTTCGTACTACACGGCACCGATCAAGGCACTGGTGTCAGAGAAGTTCTTCGCGCTCGTCGACATCTTCGGCGCAGCGAACGTGGGAATGGTCACGGGAGACTCATCCGTCAATCCGGATGCGCCGATAATCTGCTGCACCGCGGAGATCCTTGCCAACGTCGCCCTGCGAAACGGGCCCGCCAGCGAAGTAGACCAGGTCGTCATGGACGAGTTCCACTTCTACTCCGACCCGGACCGCGGCTGGGCCTGGCAGGTGCCACTGCTCGAACTGCCGCGCGTGCAGTTCATCGTGATGTCGGCGACTCTGGGGGACATCGCGTGGCTCTCCACGGACCTGACGACGCGCACGGGGCGCGAGACGGCATCCGTGACGGGCATCGAGCGACCGGTTCCCCTGCACTATTACTACGAGACGACTCCGGTGCACGAGACCGTCGAGGAACTACTCGCAACTGGCCAGGCTCCGATCTACATCGTGCACTTTTCCCAGGCTGCTGCCCTCGAGCGGGCACAGGCGCTCGCGGGGGCAAAGGTTGCCACGCGGGAACAGCGGGATGCCATCGGCGAGCTGATTGGCGGTTTCCGCTTCACGACGAGCTTTGGCAAGACGCTGTCGCGGTTGCTCCGGCTGGGGATCGGCGTTCACCATGCCGGAATGCTGCCCAAGTATCGACGCCTGGTCGAGCAGTTGGCGCAGAGCGGGCAGCTTCGCGTCATCTGCGGTACCGACACCCTCGGGGTCGGAATTAACGTGCCAATTCGCACGGTTCTTCTGACCGCACTGACCAAGTTCGATGGCACTCGCATGCGCCAGCTCAGCGCACGCGAGTTTCACCAGATTGCCGGGCGGGCCGGGCGGGCGGGATTCGACACTGCGGGAACCGTGGTCTCGCAGGCGCCCGAGCATGAGACCGAGAACGCGCGACTGGTCAAGAAGGCGGGGGACGACGCGGTCAAACTCAAGCGAATCGTTCGCAAGAAGGCACCCGACGGTTTCGTCTCCTGGGGCGACCCGAGTTTCCAACGCCTGATCGCGGCAGAGCCCGAGACTCTCACCCCGAGCATGAAGATGACGGCGGCAATGCTCATCAATGTGATCGGGCGCGGCGGGGACGTCTTTACGAACGTGCGCAACCTGGTCTTCGAGAACCACGAGCCGTGGCGGCGCCAGCTCGCCCTTGCTCGTCGAGCACTCGCGATCTACCGCACCCTGCGCACGGCTGAGGTCGTGACCCAGCATTTCGACAAGCTCAATGACCGATTCGACATCCGTCTCACCCTGGATCTGCAACCCAACTTCGCACTCAATCAGCCGCTCTCGCCGTTCGCGCTCGCCGCCTTCGATCTCTTGGAACCGGACAACAGCCCTAGCGGGCACTACGCACTCGACATGATCTCCGTCATCGAGGCGACTCTGGATGACCCACGACCCGTCACGTCTCAGCAGCAGTTTCTGGCCCGCGGCGAGGCCGTCGCAGCGATGAAGGCGGAGGGGATCGAGTACGACCAACGGATGGAACTCCTCGAGGAGATCACGCATCCAATGCCGCTCAAAGCGTTCCTGGATGCCGCGTTCGAAACGTACAGTGCCTCGCAGGCCTGGGTAACCGACTTTGAGCTTCACCCGAAATCCGTTGTGCGAGACATGTACGAGCGCGCGATGACCTTCGGCGACTACATCAACTACTACAAGCTCGCTCGCAGCGAGGGACTTGTGCTGCGCTACCTGTCCGACGCGTATCGTGCCGCGCGCCAGACGATCCCGGACGAGGCGAAGACGGAGG
>JADGOT010000044.1 GCA_017882805.1 Glaciihabitans sp.
ATCCAAGCATCCAAAGGGCGGCGATCACCATCGATACCCGCACCGACAGGCCATCCTTGTCGGTGACACCGAACAGGCCGACGTTCGGATGGATGAAGCCGAAATACAGGATGAGCAGCAGCACGATGCCGCCGAAGTACCCCATCGACCAACCGAAACCGCTGACCTGGCCGACCGTGCGGGCGGACGAGACCTGCGAGAGCATGGCGTTGTAGTTCACGGTGGCCAGCTCGAAAAACAGGGTACCAACGGCGAGAAGAACGAGCCCGAGCAGCAGGTACGCGTGGTCCGGCTTGACGAAGAACGTGCCCGCGATGCAGAGCACGACAATGGCGGTGTCGACGCCAAGAAGCAGCTTGCGGCGACCGGTGCCGTCCGAGCGCTGCCCGGTGACGGGGGCAATCAGAGCAACCAAGATGCCGCCAATGATGCCCGTCACGCCCAGTGCGGCAGTGGTCTTGTCTGGATTGCCGAAGCCAGTCGAGGTCAGATAAACACTGAACACAAAGGTGGTCATGATCGCGTTGAACGCGGATCCGCCCCAGTCCCAGAATGCCCAGGCCGCGATCCTGCGCTTGGGGATGACCGCATCATCCGGCAGAGAGAGCCCCGCCGCAATCAGCTTCAGTGCAGCGGGAGAAGTGGCCAGCCCATCGTCGGGTAGTGCGTCGGTCATGAGCGAAACACTAGTGTTCCGCGTCGACGAATGGGGGATCAACTGAGGCCGATTTGTAGTTGAGTCAGAGAGACTCAAGTTTTCGCGATTTAGCTTGACAACGGAACGCGTGCCCACCAAACTTGACATAGCGAGACTCAAGTTCTCGCGCATTCATTTGTGGAGGAGTACAGAGCATATGGCTCGATCAGTAGGAATTGACCTCGGAACCACGAACTCTGTGGTCGCCGTACTCGAAGGTGGAGAACCCACTGTCATTGCGAACGCGGAGGGCTTCCGCACGACGCCATCCGTCGTGGCATTTACCAAAGATGGAGAGACGCTGGTCGGCGAGACCGCCAAGCGCCAGGCCGTTACGAACGTTGACCGCACCATCTCGTCGGTCAAGCGCCACATGGGCACCGACTGGACCGTCGACATCGACGGCAAGAAGTACACGCCCCAGGAGATTTCGGCCCGCATCCTCGCCAAGCTGAAGCGCGACGCCGAGCAGTACCTCGGCGAGCCCGTTACCGACGCAGTCGTTACCGTGCCGGCGTACTTCAACGACGCCGAGCGCCAGGCCACGAAGGATGCCGGCGAGATCGCCGGACTCAACGTGCTGCGCATCATCAACGAGCCGACCGCGGCCGCGCTCGCCTACGGCCTCGACAAGGGCAAGGAAGACGAGCTCATCCTGGTCTTCGACCTCGGTGGCGGAACGTTCGACGTCTCCCTGCTCGAAGTGGGCAAGGACGACGACTTCTCGACCATTCAGGTTCGCGCCACGTCCGGCGACAACCGCCTCGGCGGTGACGACTGGGACCAGCGCATTGTGGAGCACCTTGTTACCCAGTTCAAGGCGACCACCGGTGTAGATGTCTCCAAAGACAAGATCGCACTCCAGCGCCTCAAGGAGGCTGCGGAGCAGGCCAAGAAGGAGCTGTCGTCCTCGACGAGCGCGAGCATCCAGCTGCCCTACCTTTCCCTCACCGACAGCGGCCCCGCCAACCTCGATGAGACCATCACCCGCGCAAAGTTCGAGGACCTCACCAAAGACCTCCTCGAGCGCACCCGCAAGCCGTTCACCGATGTCATCAAGGAGGCCGGCGTCAAGGTTGCCGATGTCTCCCACGTGGTTCTCGTTGGTGGTTCGACTCGTATGCCCGCCGTGCAGGAGCTCGTCAAGAAGCTGACCGGTGGCAAGGAGCCCAACAAGGGCGTGAACCCGGACGAGGTGGTCGCCGTTGGTGCCGCACTCCAGGCCGGCGTTCTGAAGGGCGAGCGCAAAGACGTTCTGCTCATCGACGTCACCCCACTGAGCCTCGGTATCGAGACCAAGGGCGGCATCATGACCAAGCTCATCGAGCGCAACACGGCCATCCCGACCAAGCGCAGCGAGACCTTCACGACGGCGGACGACAACCAGCCGTCCGTCGCCATCCAGGTCTTCCAGGGCGAGCGCGAGTTCACCCGCGACAACAAGCCGCTCGGAACCTTCGAGCTGCAGGGCATCGCGCCCGCGCCCCGCGGCGTTCCGCAGGTCGAGGTGACCTTCGACATTGACGCGAACGGCATCGTGCAGGTGCACGCTCGCGATAAGGGCACCGGCAAGGAGCAGTCCATCACCATCACGGGCGGATCATCGCTCGCGAAGGAAGACATCGAGCGCATGGTGCGCGAGGGCGAAGAGCACGCTGCGGAAGACAAGGCGCGTCGTGACGCTGCCGAGACCCGCAACAATGCCGAGCAGCTCGCGTACTCGATCGACAAGCTCATCAAGGACAACGAAGACAAGCTGCCCGAGGACGTCAAGACCGAGGTCCAGGGCGATGTGGATGCGCTGAAGACTGCGCTGCAGGGTGACGACGAGGAAGCGGTCAAGACCGCGTTCGACAAGCTCGTGCTCTCACAGGGCAAGCTCGGCGAGGCCATCTATTCCTCTTCCTCCGCAGGTGACGAGGCTCCGAGCGAGGAGTCAGGCGACGGGGCGGAAGCACCTGAGTCGTCCGATGAGGACATTGTCGATGCCGAGGTTGTCGAGGACGAGCCATCCGCCGAGGACAAGCCCGCCAAAGACCCGAAGAAGTAGGCGATGGTAGAGAAGTCGAAAGCCGCCCCGGAACCCGAAGACGCGAAAGCGAAAGCGCCCAAGTCTCCCGAGGACGGCCAAACGGCGGATGCTCAATCAGCGGACGTCGCGTCGCCAGACCTCGAGGAGAACGACGACCTCATCGATGCTGAGGACGCCGATGTGGAAACACTGACGCCGGAAGAGCTCTCGTTCATCGAGGCGGGTGAGCGCGAGCTGCTCGCGGACATGCGCAACGATCTCGCTCGCGCGCAGGCGGAGTTGGTTAACTTCCGCAAGCGCGTCGAGCGCGACCGCGCCGCGAATCGGGATGCCGTCATCGCCGAGGTCATCCGAACGATCCTTCCCGCTGTCGATGACCTCGACCGCGCCGAGGCTCACGGTGACCTCGCCGGAAGCTCGCTCGAACTGGTGGCGCAAAAGCTGCACGCCGCGTTCGCCCGCTACGGACTTCGGACCGTTGGCGAGAAGGGCGAAGCGTTCGACCCCAACTTCCATGAGGCTGTGGTGCAGATCCCCAGCGCGGGGGTGACCGTCAACACGGTCGCCGACGTGATCGAGCCCGGCTACGCGCTCGGCGATCGGTTGCTTCGCGCAGCCAAGGTCGCGGTGTCAGTGCCTGAAGGTCAGTAGGGGGCCTGATGGCAAGCCAGGACTGGTTCGATAAGGATTTCTACTCGGTACTTGGTGTCAAAAAGGACGTCTCAGAAGCGGACCTCAAGAAGACGTATCGCAAGCTCGCGCGCCAGTACCACCCCGATTCCAACGCGGGTGACGCGAAGGCGGAGGCTCGGTTCAAGGAGATCAGCGAGGCGTACTCGGTGCTCTCCGATCCCGACCAGCGCACCGAGTATGACCAGGTGCGCGCCATGGGCTCCGGCGCTCGCTTCACCTCGGGCGCTCCCGGGCAGTCGGGTGGGTTCGAGGATGTCTTCGGCAGCATGTTTGGCGGCGGTAACCGTCGCGCTGGATTCCAACAGAATGGTTTCGAAGACCTGCTCGGTGGCATGTTCGGCGGTGGCGGCTTCGGGCGCACATCCGGCGGCTACCAGGGCTATGGAGGCCCGACGCGCGGCCGCGATCAGACCGCGAGCACCACGCTCGACTTTCTTACCGCGATCAACGGCGACACCATCAGCCTGCAGCCCTCCGGCGGCAAGCCGATCAAGGTCAAGATCCCGGCCGGCGTCAGCGATGGGCAGAAGATTCGGCTCAAAGCCAAGGGCGAGGCAAGCCCCGACGGCGGCGAGGCGGGCGATCTCGTGCTCTCGGTCACGGTGCGCAAGCATCCGGTCTTCGAGCGTGACGGGCTCAACCTGCGGGTGGATGTTCCGGTTACGTTCGTCGAGGCGACCCTCGGTGCCACAGTCGAAGTTCCGACCCTTGGCGGGGAGCCCGTGCGGCTCCGCGTCGCGGCCGGCACCCCGAGCGGGCGTGTGCTTCGAGTGAAGGGGCGTGGCGTGGTAACGCCGAAGGGCACCGGAGATCTCCTCGCCACCGTGCACGTTGCCGTACCAAGCCACCTGAGTGACTCCGCTAAGAAACACCTCGAGGCGTTCGCCGACGCGATGCCGAAGGAGAACCCGCGCGCTGAGCTTCTCGAACAGGCGGGGGGTCTGCGCTAGTGGACGAGATCAGCCCCATCTTCGCGATCGCTGTCGCCGCCGACTTGGCCGCGATGCATCCGCAGACGCTGCGCCAGTACGACCGACTTGGACTCGTGAGCCCGACCCGGACGGCTGGCAAGTCGCGCCGCTATTCGATGCGCGACGTCGTGCAGCTGCGGGAGATCGCGCGGTTGGGCGCCGAGGGCCTCAATCTCGAGGGCATCCGCCGCATCCTCGATCTGGAGAACCAGGTCACCGCGCTGCAGTTCCGAGTTCGCGAACTGGAGTCCACCCTCGCCGACGAACTTCTCAACCGTCCTGGTCGCCGGGTTTTTGCCGCAGGCGGGTCGGGCGACGTTACCCCGCTTCGCACCGGAACTCGCGCACAGCGCAACACCCAGGTCGTCGTGTGGCGCCCGCTGGGCAGGGAGTAGCGGCATGACGATGACGGGGGAGATCGATTCGGCGCTGGACGCTGCCGACCGACTGATCCTCGACGAGGCCGCGCCCCTTCTTGCCGGCGCGGTCGTGGTGGTCATCGGCGGCCCCGCACTCGCCGCCGCCGCGCGTGAACTCGGTGCGGCAGAAGTACGTGTTTCGAACGATGAGGATGCGACGAGCGCGACGTTAGAACCGGCGCTGTTCGCGGGCGCGACCGTTGTGCTGCTGCGGCTGCCGAAGTCTCTTGCGGCCCTCGAGCACGTCGCCCACGTCATCGCGGGTGGGGCACCCGCCAATGTCGTAGTCGTGTCGGGCGGCCGGCTGAAATACATGACCGTCGGCATGAACGACGTGCTGCGGGGAAGCTTTGGTCGCCTCGACGTCTCCCTTGCGCGTCAGAAGTCTCGCGTGCTCACCGCTCGCGAGCCGCTCACGACCGAGGGCTCCGACGCGAGTCGAAAGCACGACGCCGACCTCGATCTCTGGGTTGCCGCGGTTGGCGGGGTGTTTGCTGGTCCCTCTGTCGACATCGGAACGCGTACGCTCCTGTCCGTGTTTGGGCGGTTGCCGCAGTACGCGAGCGCAATTGACCTCGGGTGCGGAACAGGCATCCTCGCGGTGGCTCTCAAGCGCCGTCGCCCGAGCGCGCGCGTGATCGCATCCGATCTTTCGGCCGAGGCGGTGCAGTCCGCTCGCGAGACGGCGTTGGCCAACGACGTCGACATTGAGGTCGTTCGCGATGACCTCCTCTCGGCCCAGCCGGACGCATCCGCTGATCTGATTTTGCTCAACCCGCCCTTCCACGACGGCGGCGCTCTCTCCACCGATACCGCGCTTGCGATGTTCGCGGAGGCGGGGCGTGTGCTTCGACCGGGTGGGCAACTCTGGACCGTCTTCAATTCGAACCTCGGATACGGAAAGGCCCTCGAGCGCACGGTCGGGCCGACCACGCAGGTCACCCACAACGCGAAGTTCACCGTGACCGCCTCCACGAAGGGGTCCGCCTCATGACCGCGCGGCCACCGCTCTCTCGCCGTCAGCGCCGCGGTGCGGCCATCGCGGGGATCGTGGGATTCCTTCTTGCAACGATCGGTTGGGTTCCGTATGTTCTCGTCGGGCTCGGCTACGCCTTCGCCTTCGGCGTCTACTTCCTCGGATCGCTTCTAGGCGGTGGAGACTCGCAGGATTCGGCGAACACCGATACGGGAAAGCTTGCCGCCGACTTCATCGGCATTCCAGCCTCCGCTCTCGGGTTTCTCATCTCGATTGCCTGCGTTGTCGGTGTGCTGCTGATTGCCGCGGGCATCGTCTTGAGCATTGTGATCCTGAAGCGTTACTCAGTGAATCGCGCCGCCGGAGTGACCTGGCTCGGTCTGCTGCTCGCGATCGTCGGGAGCTGGATCCTCGACGCGATTCTCACGATCGTGATTTATGCGGTCGCGGCTGCGGGCGATCTGGGCAAAGGTCCCGTTGGCCCGGGCGGCGCGCTAACGGTTATCTATCTTCTGATCGCGCTCGCGATCCAGGTTCTGCTCGGCTGGCTCTGCTGGTGGTGGATGGCGCACGCGCTCCGGCGACGAGCCGCGCCCGCCGACCAGCCCGAACCACCACAACTTATCCCGGGCAGCTAAGCCCACCTTTCGAATCAAGCGTTCAGGAGAACGAATGGCCAACATGCAGGGTGCACCGGCAGCCTCCGAGGAGAAGCAGAAGTCTGCTTTGGAGCAGTACGGCATCAACCTCACCGAGATCGCGAAGAGCGGCAAGCTCGACCCGGTCATTGGACGCGACGCCGAAATCCGACGAGTCAGCCAGGTTCTGACCCGGCGAACCAAGAACAACCCCGTGCTTATCGGTGAGCCCGGAGTTGGCAAGACCGCTGTCGTCGAGGGCCTCGCCCAGCGCATCGTCGCGGGAGACGTCGCGGACTCGCTCAAGGGCAAGCAGCTCGTCTCGCTCGACCTCGCGGCTCTGGTAGCGGGCGCGAAGTATCGCGGTGAATTCGAGGAGCGCCTCAAGGCCGTGCTCAAGGAGATCAATGACTCCGACGGCCAGATCATCACTTTCATCGACGAGCTGCACACACTCATCGGCGCGGGCGGCGGCGAGGGTTCTGTGGCCGCGGCCAACATGCTCAAGCCCATGCTCGCCCGTGGCGAACTGCGGATGATCGGCGCGACGACACTCAACGAGTACCGCGAATACATCGAAAAGGATGCCGCGCTCGAGCGCCGCTTCCAGCAGGTGTTCGTCGGTGAGCCGAGCGTCGAGGACACCATCGCCATCCTGCGCGGACTCAAGGAGCGCTACGAGGCGCACCACAAGGTCACCATCGCCGATTCCGCGCTCGTCGCGGCGGCGTCGCTCTCCAACCGGTACATCTCGGCGCGCCAGCTTCCCGACAAGGCCATCGACCTCGTGGATGAGGCCGCGTCTCGCCTCAAGATGGAGATCGACTCGTCTCCCGTCGAGATCGACGAACTCAAGCGGGCAGTGGACCGACTCCGAATCGAAGAACTCGCTCTTAAGAAAGAGAAGGACGTGGCATCCAAGGTTCGCCTGGAGAAGCTTCGTGCAGACATGCACGAACGCGAGGAAGCTCTCGGCACCCTCGAGATGCGGTGGAAGGCTGAGAAGTCGTCGCTGCACTCCGTCGGTGACCTCCGTAACCGGCTGAACGATGCGCGCATCGACCTCGACAAGGCCATGCGCGATCAGCGCTACCAGGACGCGTCCAAGCTCAACTACGAGACCATTCCCTCGATCGAGAAAGCCATTGCCGCAGCCGAGTCCGTCGAGCAGCTTGGGCCGCGCATGGTCAACGACCAGGTCACCGACGAGGACATCGCCGCAGTCGTTGCGGCGTGGACGGGCATCCCGGTGGCGCGCCTCAAGCAGGGCGAGACCGAGAAGCTGCTGTCTCTCGAGTCCGAGTTGGGTCGCCGCCTCATCGGCCAGAAGCCCGCCGTGCGCGCGGTCAGCGAAGCGGTGCGCCGTTCACGAGCCGGGATCTCTGACCCCGCGCGACCGACCGGGTCGTTCATGTTCCTCGGGCCGACCGGTGTCGGCAAGACCGAGCTGGCCAAGGCGCTCGCCGAGTACCTCTTCGACGACGAAAAGGCTCTGGTTCGTATCGACATGAGCGAGTACGGCGAGAAGTTCGCCGTCTCACGACTCGTCGGTGCCCCTCCCGGATACATCGGGTTCGAGCAGGGCGGCCAGCTGACCGAAGCCGTTCGCCGTCGCCCGTACTCTGTGGTGCTGCTCGACGAGATCGAGAAGGCGCATCCGGAGGTCTTCGACGTGCTGCTACAGGTGCTCGATGATGGCCGACTCACGGATGGCCAGGGCCGCACTGTCGACTTCCGCAACACCATCCTGATCTTGACCAGTAATCTGGGAAGCCAGATCCTTACTGACCAGTCCGTCGACTGGGAAGACCGGGAGAGCGCCGTTCAGGACCTGGTGCGCCAGGCCTTCAAGCCCGAGTTCATCAATCGTCTCGACGACATCGTCGTGTTCGCGCCGCTGACTACCGACGATCTGGGCCAGATCGTTTCGCTCTACGTCGACCGGCTCGCCAAACGGCTGGCGGATCGACGGCTCGAGTTGGCTGTGACGCCGGATGCTCGCGCCTGGCTCGCGGAGCGCGGCTTCGACCCTATCTATGGTGCTCGGCCGCTTCGACGGTTGATGCAGCATGAGATTGACGACAAGCTGGCACGCGCACTCCTGGCAGGCGAGATTGCCGACGGGGACACGGTAAAGGTGGACTTTAAGGGCGACGGCCTGACAGTGACTCGCTTCGAACCGTAGCCTTCCGGTTACCAATGGATTAGGCTGCGTGCCATGAGCGCAGGCACCAAGGAAGACCCGTGGAACCTAACCACGCCCCCCGGCACATCCGAGTACTTCATGTATAAGGATGAGTCGGCCGACCCACCGGTAATCGTCTGCCAGGTGGGATCCACCAAGCTGATGTACCTTTCCCAGGCCATCGACGACCTTCACACCTGGCTTAAGGCGCAGGGCGACTGGGTTCCGCTCGGCGCGTCCGACGAGGGTAAGGAACCCGCCGCGGGCACCGTCGAAGCGTGGGGTCGCTCGGAGAGCAACCCCGTCGGCGGCTGGTACGGCACCCGCAAGGGCTACCGCGGTCGCTTCGGAATGTACATGCCGCCGCTGCTCGAGGCGCTCGGCTTGGCCGAGGTCACCCACGACCCCCGCAACAACAGCATGAGGGCCATCTGACATTCGCGGTTGCCCATAGGCTTAACGGATGCTTGCAACCCTGATCTATGGCGAACGTGACATCCGGCTCGAAGAAGTTCCCGACCCGGTTCTGTCGACCGGAATCGACGCGATCGTGCGCGTTGTCGCGGCCTGCGTGTGCGGGTCCGACCTCTGGCCGTATCGCGGCGTTGTGACCCAGGAGGGCGCCCACCGGATCGGGCACGAATTCGTCGGAATAGTCGAGTCGATCGGCGACGACGTCAAGAAGATCAAGGTGGGCGACTTCGTCATCGCACCGTTCTACGACTGCGACATGACCTGCACCAACTGCGAAAACGGCGTGAGCACATCCTGCCTCCACGGCGGCTGGTGGGGTGCGGATGACCGAACCGGTCACCTGGCCGACGGCGGTCAGGGCGAACGAGTGCGAGTTCCGCACGCCGATGGGACCCTCTATGCAACGCCCGGGCAGCCGGACCCCGCGCTGATTCCGAGCCTGCTAACCCTCTCGGATGTGATGGGCACCGGCCATCACGCCGCCATCTCTGGCGGGGTAACTCACGGCAGCACGGTCGCAGTGGTCGGCGACGGAGCCGTTGGCCTGTGCGCCATCCTCGCTAGCAAGCGCCTGGGCGCATCAAGAATCGTCGCCATGTCCCGTCACGCCGATCGCCAGGCAATCGCGTTCGAATTCGGCGCAACAGATGTCGTCGAGGAACGTGGTGAGGCGGGCATCAAGCATGTCCGCGAGATGTTCGGCGGCATCGGCCCGGACATCGTGCTCGAGTGCGTCGGCACTGCCGAGTCGATGAACCAGGCCATCAAGTCGGTGCGCCCCGGCGGCATGGTCGGCTACGTCGGAGTTCCGAACGGCGGAGCTGAGCTCCCCATCCGCACCCTGTTTGGCCGCAACGTTGGTGTCAATGGCGGCGTCGCTCCTGTGCGCAACTACATCGCCGAGCTGCTGCCCGAGGTGCTGGACCACCGCATCAACCCGGGCCGAGTGTTCGACCTGACGCTGCCCCTGTCCGAGGTGGCCGAGGCTTACGCCGCCATGGACGAGCGCCGCGCGACCAAGGTGCTCCTTCGTCCTTAACCCTTTTCAGGAACTTCTGTGACCAGTGTTGCGGGAGTCACGTTATCCGTCGTCATCCGCCCCATCCGTCACATAACTTCCTGAAAAGAGTAGAGAGACGACTACTCCTCGCCGATGTCCTCGTTCCAGAGCACGGGGTTGGCGACGATGAAGTCACCCATGATCTTGATCAACTCTGGATCGTTGATTGTGGTGACCTCGGTGCCGTTCTCGACGAGCCAGTCCTGACCGCCGAAGAAGTTGACGGTGTCGCCGACGACAACTCGGCCAATGCCGAACTGGCGCACCAGCCCCGAGCAGTACCAGCACGGTGAGAGCGTCGTGACCATGGTGGTCTTGCGGTAGCTCTTCTGACGGCCGGCGGCAAGGAACGCCGCAGTCTCGCCGTGCAGCGCGGGGTTGTCGCCCTGCACTCGCTGATTGTGTCCGCTGCCGAGCAGGCGGCCATCCTCTGCGAAGAGTGCCGCCCCAATCGGGATGCCGCCCTCGGCGAGACCCTTGAGGGCCTCGCCGACGGCGACAGCAAGCTTCTCTTCGTCGGTGACGTAGAGAGTCTCATCCGACATGGGCTACTTGGCCTCCGCCGCGTCGACTCCGACAACCAAGTCGGGCTCGGTAGAGACGGGCCCGCCCAGCTTCGGCTTGAACAGGACGACCAGGTTGAAGTAAAGCACCTGAGCAAGCACGAATCCAACCAGCGCAGTGAGGTCACCGATCGCTGAGATTGCAAACTTAGTGTCCGGTGTTGTCGCCTTGACGATCAGGCCGCTGTAGAAGGTCTGGTCGGAGAAAAGCCAGATCGATACAACGGTTGCTACGACAAAGGAAACTAGTCCAGCCCAGTTGCGGTACTTAGCCTTATCCGGCACGAAGTCACTAAGCGCGGTACCTCGCCGCAGCACACGATCAGCGAAAACGACCCCGAGCCACGGTGCAATCCAATAGGCGATAACCAAGAGGAAGTTGGTATAACTTGCACCAGCATCCTTTAGTGCAGACAGGGCTACGAAGAATCCGATGATTCCGAAGCCGAGTGCGACGATCGCGCGACGCAGGCCGAACGGGATCTTGATGCCCACCGCCAGGAACGACATTGCGCCCGAGTAGACGTTGAGCGCGTTTGCCGCGACGGCGCCAACGGCGATTGCTACCAGAGTGATCTCGCGGACCCAATACGGCATAACCGATGCTGCAACGAACGAGTCGGTGGGGTTCTCCGGGTTGTAACCTGCGAGCGTCGCGGCAGCGGCACCCGCAGCCATGAGGACGGTGCAGGAAACGAAGTTGCCAAGTCCAGCGGCCCAGAAGATCTTCTTCGAGCTTGTCGCCTTCGGAAGGTATCGGCTGTAGTCGGATGCATACGGGTTCCAGCCAGCTGCGTATCCGAACGCGGCTGCGACCGTGAGCGTGAATCCACCGAAGCTGAAGCCGTTTGAGCCATGTCCGCCGATCGCGACATGTGCCGATCCGAATACCGCGATGACGGCGATCAGGAAGATCACGCCAAGCACGATGCTCGCATACCGCTCAAAGAGCTGGACGAGGTCGTGACCGACGAACGCGAGCACGATCTCGAGGACAACGATGATAATCAGCGATGCCCAAGTGGGTAGGGCGGGAACCAGCAGCGACAGAGCGAACGCGCCAGACACGGAGTTGACGGCAAACCAGCCGATGCCGGCGACCAAGGAGTTAATCGCGGCCGGCAGGATGTTGCCACGGGTGCCAAAAGCGGTGCGGCTGAGCACCAGCTGCGCCAGACCTTCACGCGGCCCCCAGGTGGACAAGAGACCTTGGGTGGCACCGCCAAGGGCGTTGCCGATCGCGACCGCGGCAACTGCCTGCCAGAAGCCGAGCCCAAAGAAGGCAACGGCGATGACGCCGACGAATACGGTGGCGAACTCGAGGTTCGGGGCGCTCCAGGTTGCGAGCAACTGCCACGGCGAGCCGTGACGTTTTGAGGACGGGATAGCTTCGAT
>JADGOT010000003.1 GCA_017882805.1 Glaciihabitans sp.
GGCAGGCGCCTCTGTGGATGCCGCAGCTTGCACGTCGGCGCGGGTGACCAGTCCGTCGTCGCCGGTGGGAGGCACCGTGGCGAGGTCGATGCCGAGGTCGCGGGCGAGCTTGCGGACGGGAGGAGTGGTGCGGATGGGGCTGTTCACCGGAGCAGGGGGGTCGACGACCGGAGCTTCGGGAAGTGGGGTCTCGATACGTGCCTCTGGCGCTACTCGACCACCAGAACCACGAGCCTTGCGCTTGGGGCGATTGTCGGATTCGACCGCGGGACCGTAGCCAACCAGAACCGAGTTGCGTTCGACCGGCGCATCCGCCTCATTGGTGAGATCAAACGCGACGATGCGCGAACCGACGGTAACCGTGGTGCCCGCCTCAACGTAGAGCTTCGAAATAGTGCCTGCGAAGGGCGACGGCAATTGCACGATCGCCTTCGCGGTCTCAACCTCCGCGATGGGTTGGTTGAGCTCGACTAGCTCACCAACCGTGACGTGCCAGGCGACCAACTCGGACTCGGTGAGCCCTTCGCCGAGGTCGGGCATCGAGAAATCGGTGCTCATCGTGCGCTCCACCCCGTCAGCGAGTTCTCGCGGCCCATGACCCGGTCGACGGCGTCGAGCATGCGGTCGAGGTCGGGAACGAAGTGATCCTCGAGCTTGGCCGGCGGGTACGGGACGTTGAGTCCGGTCACGCGCTGCGGCGGCGCCTCAAGACTGTAGAAGCAGCGATCGGTGACGACGGCCGCGATCTCGCCACCGAGTCCACCAAACTGAGCGGCTTCGTGAACGATGACCACCCGGCCCGTCTTGTTGACCGAGTCCTCAATCGTGTCGAAGTCGATCGGAGACAGCGAACGCAGGTCGATAACCTCGATCGAGATGCCCTCATCAGTTGCGGCCTCTGCTGCGTCCAGCGCGGTGGCGACGAGCGGCCCGTATGCGATGAGCGTGACATCCGTGCCCTCGCGAACGATACGAGCCTTGTCGAGTGGCAGCGGCACAGCCTCGAGGTCGACCTCGCCCTTCGACCAGTAGCGGCGCTTGGGCTCGAAATAGATGACCGGATCATTGGATGCGATGGCCATGCGAATCATCGAGTACGCATCCTGAGGTGTCGACGGGGTCACGACTCTGAGGCCGGCCGTGTGCGCGAAGTAGGCCTCGGGGGACTCCGAGTGGTGCTCGACCGAGCCGATCGCGCCACCGTAGGGAACGCGAAGGGTCAGTGGAACCGTGACCGCACCCCGCGTGCGAGCATGCAGCTTGGCGACCTGGGCAACAATCTGGTCGAAAGCCGGGTAGATAAATCCGTCGAACTGGATCTCGCACACCGCGCGATATCCGCGGAAGGCGAGGCCAATCGCGGTGCCCACGATGCCCGACTCGGCGAGCGGGGTGTCGATAACCCGCTCGGGTCCGAATTCGTGTTTCAGGCCATCCGTCACCCGGAAAACACCGCCGAGCTCGCCGATGTCCTCGCCCATCAGCAGCACGTGGTCGTCATCCTGAAGCGCGCGACGGAGCCCTGCTCCGATTGCTTTCGACAGGGTCATCTGGGTCATCTGGTGCCCCCTTCGACATATGACAGATACGCAGCGTATTCACGTTTCTGACGCTCGAGGCCGGAGTGCGGCTCGGCATAGACGTTGTCGAAGATCGTCATCGGCTCGGGGTCTTCGAGAGCAATGCACGCCGCACGGAATCGCTTTGCTGCGTCATCCTCTGCCGCCTTCACCGACGCGCGAGCCTCGTCGGTGAGGAGTCCTAGTTGGTCGAGGTAGCGCTCGAGGCGCTGGATGGGATCCTTGGCCGCCCACTCTTCGCGCTCGGTGAGGTCTTCGTAGCGCGACGGGTCATCCGAAGTCGTGTGCGGACCCATGCGGTAGGTCACGGCCTCGATGAAGGTCGCTCCGCCGCCGGTTCGAGCGCGTTCGAGCGCGACGCGCATGGCCGCCATGACCGCGAGTACGTCGTTTCCATCAACCCGGATGCTCGGAATGCCGAATCCGGGAGCGCGGTCCGCGATCGGGCGCACGGTCTGAACGCCCACCGGCTCCGAAATCGCCCACTGGTTGTTCTGACAAAAGAAGATGACCGGAGCCTTGAAGCTCGCGGCGAAGATCATCGCCTCGTTGACGTCGCCCTGGCTGGTCGCGCCGTCGCCGAAGTAGGCGACCGCGACGGAGTCGGCGCCATCGCGCTGCACGCCCATGGCGTAGCCGGTCGCGTGCAGGGTCTGCGCGCCAATGATGACGGCGGGAGTCGCCATGTTGACGGTGAACGGGTCCCAGCCCGAATTGGCGGTTCCGCGCCAGACGCGAGTCATGTCTTCAAGCCTGACGCCGCGAACGTAGGCGACGCCGTGCTCGCGGTAGCTGGTGAAGACGAAGTCTTCCTTCCGCAGAGCGCGTGCGGAGCCAATCTGGGCGGCCTCCTGGCCGAGCGACGGCGGCCAGAGTCCGAGCTGCCCCTGGCGCTGCAGTGCAGTGGCCTCGTTGTCGAAGCGGCGGACAACGACCATGTCCTGATAGAGACCGAGAAGGTCATCGTCGCTCAGGTCTTCGACCCAGCTGTCGTATTCGACGGATTCGGTACGCACACCCTCAGGTGTCAGAAGCTGAACCGGTTCGTCGGTGCGGGAAGAAACGTCGACCGCGGAGACAGTCGATTGGGTTTTCTCGG
Source organism: Glaciihabitans sp. (assembly GCA_017882805.1). Classification (GTDB taxonomy): domain Bacteria; phylum Actinomycetota; class Actinomycetes; order Actinomycetales; family Microbacteriaceae; genus Galbitalea. The sequence continues at coordinate 2,680 of JADGOT010000003.1, forward strand.
AAAGACCAGTGCGCACGATTGCTCCCTGTGATAACGCGCCCGGGGCCGATTGGTAAACCGGGAGCGAGAACGATCTCTATGACCGTAGCCGGGTGAGCCCTAAGTCACCCCGAGCGCCTTTGTTCGGGGTAGGAGTGAGGCTACCGGTGCGTTATCGCGCGTGCAAGCTGACTCACGGGGCCGTGAGTCACATCAGGACGCGAATACCCGACTGATCAGGGGAACGCCGGGGCGGTAGGCGAGGTGGATGTAGCTGGGGGCATCCAGGATCACGAGGTCCGCTCGCGTGCCAACGGCGAGCTCTCCGATGTCGTCGCGACGCAGGGCTGCCGCTCCCCCGGCGGTCGCCGCGTGCAGAGCCTCGGCCGGGGACATCCCCATTTCGCGCACCGCGACCGCGATGCAGAACGGCATTGAAGAGGTGAAGCTCGAGCCCGGATTGCAGTCCGTCGCGAGAGCGACGGTAACTCCTGAATCGAGCAGTCTGCGGGCATCGGGATAGGGCTGCCGCGTCGAGAACTCGACGCCGGGCAGGAGGGTCGCGACCGTCTTGCCACCCGCGAGCGCGTCGACGTCGACGTCACTCAGGAAAGTGCAGTGGTCGACGGATGCGGCATCGAGTTCGACCGCGAGCTGGACGCCGGCCGATTCGCCGAGCTGGCCTGCGTGCATCCGGGCTCCGAGACCGCGCGCCATGCCTGCGGTCAGGATGGCACGCGCCTGGTCGACGTCGAATGCGCCGACCTCGCAGAACACATCGATCCAGCGGGCGTGGGGTGCACAGGCGTCGAGCATCGCTCCGGTGACGAGTTCGACGTAGGCCGCGACGTCGTCGGCGAACTCGGTCGGGACGACGTGCGCACCAAGATAGGTCGTCTCCGGCGTGAACTGGGTGGCCAAACGAAGCGCCCGGGACTCGTCTTCGACCGTGAGTCCGTATCCGCTCTTGATCTCGACGGTTGTGGTGCCCTGCGCGCGCATCTCAGCGACGAGTCGCGTTGCGTTTGCGAGAAGCTCCTCGTCGGTTGCCGCTCGTGTCGCAGCAACGGTGCTGCGGATGCCGCCGGCCTCATACTTGCGGCCGGCCATCCGCGCCTCGAACTCGGAGGCTCGATCGCCCGCAAACATCAGGTGGCTATGGGTGTCTACAAAGCCGGGAATCACGCACCCGCCCTCGGCGTCGACCCGGGTGTCCGCGGCGGGTGCGCTCGCGCTCTCCCCGATCCAGGCGATCCGATCGTCGTCGATCACAAGCGCGGCGTTCCGGCGCTCGCCGTCGGCGGCGACGAGCAGACCGATGTTGCTGACGAGTGTCGTCATCGCGCGCTCAGTCCGGCGGCGGCCTCGAGTACGCAGAGTGCCACGAGCCGCACGGTACGGCCATCGGGAGCGTCAGCTGCCGCATCCACCTCCACGAGGTCGATCGACTCGACCGACCGATGCGCACCCGCGGCGCGAGCGGCAGCACGAAGTTCGTGCGCCGCAATGCCACCCGGGACGGATGCGGGGCACGCTGGCGCAACTGATCGGTCGCACACGTCGACATCGATATCGACGTGAACTGGACCACCCGCGGATGCCGCGACCTCGAGCGCTTCGTTCATCACGTCCGCGATCGGGCGGGTCAGCAGAGCGCCGCGACGAACAACCGTGATGCCGAGATCGGCCGCTCGGGCGGCGTAGTCGGCGGAATTCGCGAAGTCGGCGATGCCGACCTGGACGACGCGTGTGCCAGCGAGCCCGGCCTCGGTCAGGCGGCGCACGGGCGAGCCGTTTGAACGTCCATCGCGGAGATCGTGGTGAGCGTCGAGGGTTACGAGGCCGGCGGATGCCACGCGATCGCCCCACGCCCCGAGAGCGGCGGGAACCGTTGCGGCGTTGTCGCCGCCGAGCATCACCGCGAGCCGGGATGCCGCGACCGCGCGAGCAACCAGGGCGGTCGCGGCTGACTCATCGCCGTCGGGATCGACCGCGTCGCCATAGTCGGCGAAGGCCAGCCCGAGCGGACGATCGGTGAACTCGCTGTAGTAACGGAGTGCGGCGCGGACGGCTGCAGGCGTCTCGTTCGCGTGAGTTGCCGAGAGCGACGTCGAGTAGGTGGGGATGCCGAGGAGTGCGACATCGACAGCGTGGCCGGACGGCGCTGGCCAGTCGCCGGCGCGCGGCCAGTGGGGGTCCAAATGCAGTGGACCAGCAGAGTACGCCACTAGCCCTCCCTCATCGGAACCCGCACTCCGAGGTTATCGGCCACCGCGATCGCTTCGTCGTAACCGGCATCCACGTGGCGGATCACACCCGTCGCCGGGTCGTTCGTCAGCACCCGCGCGAGCTTCTCGGCCGACAGTGCCGTGCCATCCGCGACTGTCACCTGGCCGGCGTGGATGGAGCGTCCGATGCCGACTCCGCCACCGTGGTGGATCGAGACCCAGGTCGCACCCGACGATGTATTGACGAGCGCGTTGAGCAGCGGCCAGTCGGCGATCGCATCCGAGCCATCCTTCATGGCCTCCGTCTCGCGATACGGGGAGGCGACCGAGCCGGAGTCGAGGTGGTCGCGTCCGATGACGACGGGCGCGGACAGCTCGCCCGACGCGACCATGTCGTTGAACTTCAGCCCGGCCTTGTCACGTTCGCCGTAGCCCAGCCAGCAGATCCGTGCGGGCAGGCCCTGAAAGTGCACTCGCTCCCCCGCCATCCGGATCCATTTAGCGAGCGACTGGTTCTCGGGGAACAGCTCGAGCACCGCCCGGTCGGTCTTGTAGATGTCCTCGGGGTCGCCGCTGAGCGCGGCCCAACGGAATGGCCCCTTGCCCTCCGAGAACAGCGGGCGGATGTACGCGGGCACAAATCCGGGGAATGCGAACGCGTCCGCGAACCCTGCCGTTTTCGCTTCCGTGCGGATGTTGTTCCCGTAGTCGAACACCTCGGATCCTGCCTTCTGGAACCCGACCATGGCCTCGACCTGCGTCGCCATGGAGTGCCTGGCCGCATCCGCAAACCCGGTGGGGTCGGCGTCGCGCCGGGCGTGCCACTCATCGAAGGAGTACTCGACCGGCAGGTAGGCGAGCGGGTCATGCGCGCTCGTCTGGTCGGTCACGATGTCGATCTCTGCGTGCATCCCGAGCAGCTGCGGGAACACGGATGCGGCGTTGCCGAGTAGTCCGACCGAGAGCGGCTTCTTGGCATCCCGTGCCGCGTACGCGAGCTCGAGGGCATGCTCGATCGAGGTCGCCTCGATGTCGAGGTAGCCGTGCTCGATGCGGCGGGCGATGCGCGATGGATCGACATCCACGCAGATCGCGACACCGTCGTTCATTGTGACGGCGAGCGGCTGCGCGCCGCCCATTCCGCCCAGGCCACCGGTCAGGGTGATTGTGCCAGCAAGGGTTCCGTTGAACCTCTTGGCCGCGACCGCGGCGAACGTCTCGTACGTGCCCTGCAGGATGCCCTGGGTGCCGATGTAGATCCACGAGCCAGCCGTCATCTGGCCGTACATGGTAAGGCCGAGCTGCTCTAGGCGGCGGAACTCGTCCCAGTTGGCCCAGTCCCCGACCAGGTTCGAGTTGGCGAGCAGTACGCGCGGCGCCCACTCGTGCGTCTGCAGTACACCGACCGGCTTGCCGGACTGCACGAGCATGGTCTCGTCGCCCTTGAGCGCCCCGAGCGTGCGCACGATGGCGTCAAAACTGTTCCAGTCGCGCACGGCCTTGCCCGTGCCGCCGTAGACGACGAGTTTGTCGGGATGCTCAGCGACCTCAGGATCGAGGTTGTTCTGCAGCATCCGCAGCGCCGCCTCCTGCGGCCAGCCGAGCGTGTGCAGCTCTGATCCTCGGAATGCCCTCACCGGACGTGCACCTGAGGTGCCTGTTGACGTCGTCACTTGAGTTCTCCTCCTGCGTTCGAAACGGCGAGTGTTGCGGTGGCGAGCAGCGAACCGTCCTGGACCGCCGCGACGGCTGCCGCGATCTCGGGTGCGAGGTAGCGATCGGTGTCGGGCGCAGGCACGCTTTCCCGCAGCTTCGCGACAACCGCCGCAGACACCGCGGATGGGTCGATCGGCGCGCGCATATCCATTGCCCGCGCAGCCGTCAACACCTCGATCGCGACCACGCGCTGGGCTCCGTCGATCGATCGGCGCAGCTTGCGTGCCGCGCTCCAACCCATCGAGACATGGTCCTCCTGCATAGCCGACGACGGAATCGAGTCGACCGATGCCGGTGCTGCCAGCCGCTTGAGCTCGCTCACTATTCCCGCCTGCGTGTACTGGGCGATCATGTGACCCGAGTCGACGCCGGGATCGTCGGCCAGGAACGCGTTGAGTCCGTGGTTGCGCGAGACATCCAGGAAACGGTCTGTTCGGCGTTCGCTCATGCTCGCGAGGTCGGCGGTGACGATCGCGAGAAAGTCCAGCACGTAGCCAACCGGTGCCCCGTGGAAGTTGCCGTTGGACTCGACGCGTCCGTCGATGGTGATCACGGGATTGTCGATCGCGGACGCGAGTTCGCGATCCGCCACGGTCGTCGCGTGCGCGATGGTGTCACGCACCGCGCCGTGAACCTGGGGCGCGCAGCGCAACGAGTAGGCATCCTGAACCCGGGTAAAGCCCTCCGGGCGTGACAGCATGGGCGAGCCTGCCAGGATCGCGCGCAGGTTGGCAGCCGAGTCGCGCTGGCCGGGATGCGGGCGCAACGCCTGGATGTCCGCGGCGAAGACCGCATCGGTTCCCCGGAGACCCTCAATGCTCATGGCAGCTGCGAGATCGGCGGTGGACACCAGTGCACGAAGGTCGGTGATCGCGAGCACGAGCATCCCCAGCATGCCGTCGGTGCCGTTGATGAGCGCGAGACCTTCCTTCTCCTGCAGCACAACGGGCTCGATGTCGGCGGCGGCGAGCGCAGCCGAGGCCGGCATCAGAACGTCGCCAACCCGCACATCGCCCTCGCCGAGAAGCGCGAGCGCGCAGTGCGCGAGCGGAGCGAGGTCGCCCGAGCAGCCGAGGCTGCCGTACTCCATCACGACGGGAGTGATTCCCGCGTTGAGCACAGCGGCATACGTCTCAGCGACGACTGGTCGTACGCCGGTCCTGCCGGTCGCGAGCGTTGCTAGCCGCAGCAGCATGAGCGCACGGATGACCTCGCGCTCAACCTCCGGACCCGAGCCAGCCGCATGGCTACGTACGAGCGAGCGCTGAAGCTGCGCGCGGCGCGGGGCCGGGATCTGCTTGCTCGCGAGAGCTCCGAACCCCGTCGAGATGCCGTAGTGGGGCGCGGCATCGGCAGCGAGAGCCTCAACGATCGCGCGACTCTCGGCCATTGCCGTGCGGGCGTCCGTGGAGAGCTCGACGCGGGCATTGTGGCGCGCAACTGCAACGACATCGTCGAACGACAGGGCCCCGATGCCCACCGAAACAGGGCTGATTGTTGTGATCACAGGGCCATTGAACTCGCAGGTGTCTCGAGCGGCGAGAGTGTGTTGAGATAAACTGTCTGAAATGCCAGACATCCCTGCGGCACGAAATACGCTTCGCGTTCTCGGTTACCTTGCGCGGCGGAGCGGTCCGGTGCGTGCCTCGACACTCGCGCGCGAGCTGGGCATGCCCCGATCATCCGTCTACCAATTGATCGCGGTAATGATGGACGAGGGCTTTCTGGTGCACTACCCGGAAGATCAGGCTTACGGGTTGAGTGGACTGCTGTCCGAGATCGGCACATCCTCGAGTCGCACCGCACGAATCGGTCTGCTAGCCGGTCCTCTGCTGGAACGTCTCGTCGCCCAGTCATCGATCCCGGTCGTCGCGCATCTGGCAATACTCACCGGATCGGATGTGATCTATGTCGCCAAGGTGCAGGGCTTTCGGGCGCCGACCACGGTGTCCCGTATCGGCGTACGGCTCCCTGCCCACCTGACGGCCACCGGGCGTTCGCTGCTCGCGGCCCTGCCGCCGTCCCAAGTCACTGCCCTGTACCCGCACGACGCGGACCTTATTGTGCGGGCGGGCGGAGGTCCGCGTACTCGAGCCCAGCTCGACAGCATCCTGCAGCGCTGCCGTGACGACGGCTGGGCACGCGAGGATGGCGAGATCACCGCCGACTACGCGTCGGTCGGCGCGGCCGCGGTCGATCGCAACGAGTATCCGTCGGCCGCGGTCGGCCTCACTTTTCTTGCAGTCGCCGCTAACGAAGTCAACTGGCAGGAGCTCGGCGAGCGAGTCAGCGCGACCGCCGCCGCGCTGACCGCCCGACTTCAGGGGCGACCCGACTAGACGAGAACGCCTACAGGTCTGCAGCCAGCCCCTCGGCGAGCGGCGTGGTCGGCCGTCCAATGAGCCGCGAGAGATCGCCGGTTGTGTACCCGATCAGGCCGTCCCGGGTGTTCGCCTCCAGCGCCGTGACAAAACCGATCGTGCCATCGTCGAGCCCAGCAGACTTCAGGATGGTCGCGTGCTCCTCGGCCGTGACGGGCTTGTAGACGACCGTTTTGCCCGTCGCCTTGGAAATGGCCGCGGCAAGGTCGTCCTGCGTCCACGCCACGTCACCGGACAGTTCGTAGGTCTTGCCCTCGTGCCCTTCGGTCGTCAACACGACGGCTGCGGCATCCGCGTAGTCCTTGCGTGACGCGCTCGAGACGACACCGCTTCCTACGCTGGAGACCAGTGTTCCCGACGCGGCCGCCTGGTGCGCCGCCGCGGTGTAGTTCTCGGTGTACCAGCCGTTGCGAAGAATGGTCGACGGAATACCGGAAGCAGCGAGGAGCTCCTCGGTGCCTTTGTGCTCGGGAGCGAGGATGAGGGCCGAGGTCGATGCGTACGGCGCGCTCGTGTACACGATGCGCGTGACGCCGGCGGCGACGGCCGCGTCGATGGCCGTCTTGTGCTGCGCGACGCGCTTGCCGGGTTCACTGGCGGAGACGAGCATGAGCGTGTCTGCGCCGGCGAGGGCATCCGCCAGGGTCTGAGGATCGTTGTAGTCGATGCTCGCCACGCGAACGCCCTGGGCTGCGAGATCGTCCAGCTTGGTGAGGTTGCGGCCGCCGGCCACGATTTCGGATGGGGTCACGCCATCCCGTAGCAGAGCTTCAACAATGAGGTGGCCGAGGTGGCCGGTGGCGCCGGTAACGACGATGGTCATGAGATTCCTTTGATCGAACGAGTGAGGGTCGACTGCTCCAACTCGCCTACATCGAGATTACTTCCCAATCCGCTGTACCCACTTTTAGGTAAGCTACCTACATGAAAGTAAGTATGACGCAGTCACGTCACGGTTTCACCGACGGGATCTTGCCTGAGGCGTGTGCCAGCCGTGCCGTGCTCGATCACGTGACCAGCAAATGGGGAGTACTCGTGCTCGTCGCGCTGTCAGAGCAAACGCTGCGCTGGGGTGAGCTTCGCCGCGTCGTCGAGGGCGTCAGCGAGAAGATGCTCGCGCAGACGCTGCGCACGCTCGAGGCCGACGGATTTGTGTTGCGGCTCGCGCATCCGGTCATTCCGCCGCGGGTCGAGTACAGCCTGACGAGCCGTGGTCGCGACCTCGCACAGAGACTGCTGCCCCTGATGGATTGGATCGCTGACAACGCGGACTCGATCCTCGAAGGGCACAGCGCCGCACGCTAATCTTCTTAGAGCAACAGAAACGAAGGAGTTTCACACAATGTCGTTTGACAGCGGCCCGAAGCAACCAGACGCGATCATCGTCGGGGCGGGACTCGCGGGTCTCGTTGCCGCGGCCGAGCTGATCGACGCCGGCAAGCGAATCGTTCTTCTCGACCAGGAGCCGGAGGCCAGCCTCGGCGGCCAGGCGTGGTGGTCATTCGGCGGCATCTTTCTGATCGACTCCCCCGAGCAGCGACGCTTTGGCGTCAAAGACAGCCTCGAACTGGCGCGCCAGGACTGGCTCGCCACTGCTGGCTTCGACCGCGATGAGGATGCGTGGCCACGCAAATGGGCCGAGGCCTACCTGCAGTTCGCGGCGACCGAAAAGCGCGCGTGGCTGCGCGAACGAGGGGTCAAATTCTTCCCCGTCGTCGGCTGGGCCGAACGCGGCGGCTACACAGCGACAGGCCCCGGCAACTCGGTTCCGCGTTTCCACATCACCTGGGGCACCGGCCCGGGAGTCGTTGCACCCTTCGAGGCCGCGCTGCGGAAGGGCATCGCCGCCGGTCTAGTAGAAGTTCGCTACCGCCACGAGGTCACTTCGCTGATCGTCGAGAAGGGCGCAGTCGTCGGCGCCCGGGGCAACGTGCTCGCGCCCGACGAAGCCGAGCGCGGACAGGCCAGCAACAGGGATGTCGTCGACAGCTTCGAGGTGCGCGCGCCCGCGGTCATCGTTACGAGCGGTGGAATCGGCGGTAACCACGACCTCGTGCGAAAGAACTGGCCAAAAGGAATGGGCAAGCCCCCCAAAGACATGCTGAGCGGAGTGCCCGCGTCGGTCGACGGCCGGATGCTCGGAGTCGCCGCAAAGGCGGGCGCGCACCTCATCAACGAAGACCGAATGTGGCATTACACCGAAGGCATCACCAACTACGCGCCGGTCTGGCCTCTCCACGGCATCCGGATTCTGCCGGGTCCGTCATCCGTTTGGCTCGACGCCAAGGGCAAACGCTTCCCTGTGCCGCTGTTTCCGGGGTTCGACACTCTTGGCACCCTCGAGCACATTGCGGCGACCGGCCACGGCTACAGCTGGTTTGTGTTGACGCAAAAGATCATCGAGAAGGAGTTCGCGCTTTCGGGCAGCGAGCAAAACCCGGACTTCACGGGCAAGAGCATTCGCCTGCTCCTCAAGCGAGTCGGCAAGGGCGCGCCCGGGCCCGTCGAGGCGTTCAAAGCCAAGGGGGTGGACTTCGTCGTCGCGAACACTCTCGATGAGTTGCTACCGAAGATGCAGGCGCTCTCACCCGATGTTGCGATCGACGCGGATCAGGTTCGGTACGAAATCGAGTCGCGCGACCGCGAGATCACCAACAAGGTCAGCAAGGATGCCCAGATCAATGCGCTCCGCCAGGCGCGCAACTACCTCGGCGACAAACTCATTCGCGTGGCGAAGCCGCATCGCATCCTGGATCCGGCGGCGGGGCCACTCATCGCCGTCAAGCTGCACATCCTCACCCGTAAGAGCCTTGGTGGTATCGAGACGGACCTCTCTGCGCGAGCACTCGGCACAGACGGCAACCCCATCCCCGGACTGTATGCGGCAGGCGAAGCAAGCGGCTTCGGCGGCGGCGGGATGCACGGCTATCGCGCCCTCGAGGGGACGTTTCTCGGTGGCTGCCTGTTCAGCGGGCGCACCGCCGGACGTACCGTCGCAGGCTTGTAGTCGCGTCACCATTTAGGCTCGAAGGATGAGCGACTGGAACGACAAGATCATTAAAGAATTCCGTGAGCACAACGGAGTCGTCGGCGGATCCTTCGCCGGGGCGCACCTGCTGTTGCTTACGACCGTCGGGGCAAAGTCGGGCGAGAAGCGCACGAGCCCGATGATGTACTTTCCGAACGGTGATACGCGAATCGTGGTGGCCTCGAAGTCGGGCGCGGATACGCATCCGCACTGGTATCACAACCTCATGAAGAACTCGGAGGTGCACGTCGAGGCCTCCGTTGAGGGCGGCATTGAGGAGTATGACGCCGTTGCGTCAGTCATGCCCGAGAATCTCCGCGTGGTGAAGTACGCCGAGATCGGGGCAGCTAACCCCGGGTTTGCGGAGTATCAGACCAAGACCGACCGGAAGATTCCGATAGTCGTTCTCAATCGCGTCGACTAGCGGGTGAGGCGCCACGCCTTGCGCTTGATGAGCACGTGACCACGCGGTGACGTGAGCCGGGTCCACGGACCCGAATCAAAGATTCGGACCTCGTCGACCTCGTCGTCGCCGAGAAACCCGAGAGAGAGTGCGGCGAAGGCGCCGCCCGCAGCGACCTCCTCGAGCCCCTCAATATCTCGCCCCCACACCTCGGCGCGCACCTTCTGCACGAGCTGTGCGCCGGTTCCCGTTGGAACGGCATTCGCGACTTCGGCGATGCCGGCTCGTGCGATGTGGTTGAGCACGCCGGTCGTCGTCGACGTGCGAGGAAGCCAACCGCCCTTTGGTGGCGAAATTGCGGCCCACGTCACGGTGTTGACACCCATCGGGACCGTCAGTGTGACGGGTGCCACCGCCTCAGTCATCTCAGCGTCAAGTCGGTTCACACGCTCCAGCAGCGACCGGATCGGAACAACTGCATCAATTGGATCCGTGCTGGTCAGCGCGAACGTGCGCAGACCGAGAACCGTAGGCACCTCGTCGAGCAGCCCGACCGGATAGATCACCGCAACATAGACCGCGAGAATGCCTCCTCCGGCGATTAACCGCACCGACCCTTCCTCGATTCGACTAGCCCGAGAAAGGTAAACCTGGAGGTCGCGCAAGGCGAGTCCGTCAACGAGGGTAAGTGCCTGGCTCATCAAAGTTCTAAACTACAGGGCATGAGCGACCCGGACCGGAGTTCGCCGCGCGTGCTCCCCTCTCCACTCGGTGTGTGGGCACTCGTCGCCTCGTTCGTTGGCCTCGCCCTGACCTTTGCAGCGTGGATCGCGACGATCCAAGACACCTGTGCGGTCTATTGCGGGCGCTTGGTTGGCGCAGGGTTCCTCATGGTCGCCTTCCCGGTCGCTCTCGCGGCAGGTCTCGCTCTCTCGGTCATCGCGATTATTCGCAGCGCACGGAATCGGCCCGCCGGTGTCGTCGGCTCGACACTCGTTCTGATCGCCGTCGGCTTTGTTCTGGCGGAGTTTGTGGTCAACCGCTAATTTGCGGTGGCCCACGACGGCCGTTCTCCGCGATTCCCCATGGATTCGAGCGTGCGTATCCGTACGATCCGTAAACTACAGGGCATGAGCGACCCA
>JADGOT010000302.1 GCA_017882805.1 Glaciihabitans sp.
GAGCGCGACATCCTCAAGCGAGCCGCGGTTCTCTTCGCAGCGGAGACCGAGACCCGGTGAGCACCTACCGGATCATCTCGGCGGAGAGGGCCAGTTTCCCAGTCTCTGTGATGTGCGAGACCCTCGGAGTCTCCAAATCAGGGTTCCATGCCTGGGAGCGCCGCGCACCGTCCGACAGGGCTCTGAGCGATGCGTGGCTGACCTCGAGGATCACCGATATCCACGAGAACGCACGCGGCGTCTACGGCTCCCGGCGGGTGCAGGCCGAGCTTCGGCTCGGCCACGACATCGTTGTCTCGCGCAAACGGATCCGCAGGCTGATGAGAGCGGCAGGGATCTCGGGGCTGGTGAAGGTCAAGAAGGGCCGCACCACGATCCGCGTGCCCGGCGTCCGTGTCGCCGATGACCTCGTGGAACGGAAATTCAGGCCTGATGCTCCGAACGTCCTGTGGGTCGCCGACATCACCTATCTCAGGACGTGGGAGGGTTGGCTCTACCTCGCCGCGGTCCAGGACGCCTACTCCCGTCGGATCGTGGGGTGGGCGATGACCGAGCACATGCGCACCGAGCTGGTCGCCGATGCTCTGCAGATGGCCGTCGCTCGTCGACGGCCAGAGCCCGGGCTCATACATCACAGCGATCAGGGCTCGCAATATGTCGCTCTGGGCTTCGGACAGCAGGCCCGTGACGCAGGGATCGCTGTGTCGATGGGATCCAGGGGCGACTGCTACGACAACGCGGTCGCCGAGAGCTTCTTCGCCACGATCAAGAAGGAGCTCGTGCACCGACGATCATGGCCATCCCGACGAGACCTGAGCTCGGCCGTCTTCGAGTACATCGAGGCCTTCTACAACCGCCAAAGACGACACTCAACCCTCGGCTACCTCTCCCCAGAGGAATACGAGAACAGGAAGATCACACCCACAAACAAGAACTAGCGACTAAAGCCCACAACAGGCCACGAAACGGGTGCCACTCCAAAGGGCGTCCGACGAGACTGCTGGTCCGGACGAGCCGTAGTCGTACCGGCACAGGCGCGCGACACTATCGCTTACGCCGGGCGAAGCAGGCGTCCGCCGACCTCGGCCGACGCACCCGGAGGTCGTCCGAAGGGGGCACGCATGTGCACCGGCTCCGCATGCTCGCTTGTAGCGCAAGGCGCTCATCGTGAGCCTCATCCGGAACGTCCGCCTGCGCTAGCGTGCGTATGTGTTCGGAACCGTCGCAATCTTTGTCGCCCTGGTCATTTTCGTCCTGCCGGGGTTCATCACCGCCAGGGTCGCCAGCCGGCGTCGACCGGCACCGGCAACGCTCGGCGATCTGGAGCTGGTTCTGCGAGCACTCGGATACTCCCTCGTGCTTCAACACCCACATTCTGCGATCATCCCACCATGCCAGCTGTCCTAGTTGTCGTCGCGGCGCCCGTCGCGACTGTCACTGCCGTCGTCGTCACACTCTTCCGAACGCGCAAAGCAGAACGGGAAACGAAGCTAGAGAACCTCAAACAAGAACGGAACAGCTTGCCGCCAGTCCCCGCAGCGGCCCCAGACGACGTGGCAGAGCTTAAGCCTGTCGTCGAGTTCTTCAAGACACTCGACGCGTGCCGGCCCAGGCGAAAGCTGGGACTTTCCCGGATGGACGACCCGTTTGGCGACTTTTTCTTTGAAGTCGCGCACAGCTCTGTCGGCGTCAAGCTCCTCCTCGACACTCACGCGTTCACTCATCTCAAGCGACTCTACTCCGACTGGCTTAACTATCGCGAGAACTATCGCGAGAAACATAAGGACGACAGACATAAGGACGACAGACGGAACTACATTCCTGGGGCCAACACTCCTGCGGCTCGGCGATGGGCGCGCGCTATACGATCCGATCCACCCGAGCCCGGTCCTCTACAGCGGTGCGCTCGCGCGCTAGGGGTAAGTTCCAGCACTTCAGGCCGGGTCCTTTGGAACCATGCTCTACACCTAGCCGAAGACTCAGGTAGCTCAACTCTCGTCTTCTGGCGACTACGATTTGAACCGCATTACAACCAGCGAGAAATGGTCAATCTCATCGATGGTGTTTGCGAACGCTTTAAGGTTGGCGGCTACGTCATGTACGAGCTGCTCGGACCCCATGATCTCCTTCTCCGCTGCTGGCTGCGAGACGCACACAGTGCCGAGTCACCATCTCAGACGGACTGCTCAAACTCGACATGCTCGAGGCACCCGGATGCCGATGAGCCGCCTACCCGGATCGTACAAATGTACGAGGCCCTCAGGTCCTCGCCCGACGGCGCCACAAAGAAGTGCGATTACTTCCAAGTCGAGAGCATTCACCGACACTGGTGGTGGCATGATAAGCACTGGTGGTCGCGCAATAAGCACTGCCGACCGCTCACCGACGAGGATACCGCTCGTTACGCCAACTGTTCTGACAAAGATGCCATGCGCGATCTCGTCGACCGGTACAACGGCGAACACATCGGCCGCGTCAAAATGTCGCTAAACCGAGCGGCGCGGCGTTATCGGGGAGAGAACTGGATCCGGCGGCGTCGCCTGCACGACGGGATCAAGTTCGTCACACTCGTTCGAGCCACGGACGATGCTTCAGTAGGTAAGTCTGTCCGTGCTCACTTCGTGACCGTAGTCGAGGCCGCAACGGGCATCAGCGACCGGTCGCTCTACGAGTGCACGGGGTTTGAGGAGGACGGAGGCGAGGGTCGTGCTCACTTCTTGTTGCTTGGCCGGGTGCGACCTAGTCGCATACGGCCAGGTCATTTCAAGACAATTCGCGAGCAGATCATCAAGCCGATTACAGAACTCGATGCGACAATCACCAGCCACTACACACCACCTCTCACCTATATCGTGACAGGGCCCGAGGTAACACGTAACACGTATAAGGACTGCGTCGAGCTCCCGGAAGAGACACCGCCTACGGATAACGTCGCCGCAGACACGAGGTATCATGCCTGATCGGACTTACACCGTTCCAGCCTCGGCGTGAGAAGTCGGTGATCGCTCCAACAGGCGATCCCAAGCGTTTGGTACACGTCCGAGTGCATTCAGTATCGCATTGAAGTTCGCGCTTACCGTATCGGTGTGCTCTGCCATGCCCCAGGCTGTCTCGCCGTCTGCAGCGATCCACACATAACTGACCGCAACCGCATCGGTACCGTCACCCAGCGTTTGTTGCGCATATTCCCGGATCTCAATGGTAGCCCCGAGCCACGACTCCAGCGCTGCCACGAACGCAGAGATTGTCCCGTTTCCCTCGCCTTCGATCGTTTCGCCGGGCCGCTCGCCGAACTTTACGCTGCCCTTTACTCGCCACATGTGCGACATTTCGTCGGGCAAGATCGAATACCCCATAAGCGTAACCAGGGGACCATCCGGCTCCTGACTTCGCAATGGCGCCACAAGCTTACGGAACTCGATCTTAAGCGGGGAACTGACGCGCCCGGAGTCCAGCGTATCTACGCGGTCCCATGCATTGGGGACACGGGTGACGGCGGACAAGATGGCATCGAAGTTGGCCTTTGCTGTGTCCGTATCCTCTCCAACTCCCCAGGTCGTATCGTCGCCGATGCTCAGCTTCACGTACGAGATGGCCTTCGCGTCGGTCCCATCGCTAAGAGTCTGCTGCGCATAGTCGCGCACCTTGATCTTCACGTCGAGCAGACGCTCGAGCGCGGTCACAAACGCGGCGATTGTGCCGTTGCCGGCACCCTCGATTGGAATCTGTTGCCCACGATACTGGAGCGTCGCGTCTAGTACTGATACGTGACCTTTGTCGTCGCTGCTGATTGCATGGTTTTCTAGCGTCGCATCACGATGCTCCATGTACTCATATCTAAACAGCTTTATCAACTGCTCAGCCGTTATCTCAGCGTTTGAGGCGTCAACTTCGCGCTGAACGGTTCGCGTGAACTCGATCTGCAACAGGCGCGGGAGTTCGAGGTCGTGCTCCGCTCGCATAATGTAGGCCACGCCGCCCTTGCCCGATTGTGCGTTTACACGCACGGCCTCGTCGTAGTTACGCCCAATGTCCTTCGGATCAAACGGCAGGTAGGGGACGTCCCAGATGGCGTTCTCGGCGTCCGGAAGCTTCTGCATCGCCTCCATGCCCTTCTTGATCGCATCCTGATGCGAACCTGAAAACGCCGTGTAAACAAAATCCCCGACATAAGGATGGCGTTCGTGGACAGGCATCCTGTTGCAGTATTCGACGTCCTTGCGAACGGCGTTGATTTGTGAGAAGTCGAGCATGGGGTCAACCCCCTGCGTCATCAAGTTCAGCGCCAAGGTGACCAGATCGACGTTTCCGGTGCGCTCGCCGTTTCCGAAGAGAGTCCCCTCTACACGCTCGGCTCCCGCCATCAACGCGAGCTCGGTTGCCGCCACCGCCGTCCCGCGGTCGTTGTGCGGGTGAAGGCTGATGACGACCGAATCTCTCCGTGAGATATTGCGACAGAACCACTCTATGACGTCAGCGTAGAGATTCGGCGTCGACAACTCGACGGTGGCCGGCAGATTGAGGATCAGCTTACGGTCCGGCGTCGGTTCAAAGATGTCCATCACAGCCTCGCACACCTCAAGCGCATACTCCGGCTCGGTGGCCGTGAAGCTCTCTGGGCTGTACTGGAACCGGATGTCCTGGTCCGGCTGGCCTTCCGCGAGCTCGCGGCACAACTTCGCACCCTCCACTGCGATGTCACGCACGCCCGCCCGATCGAGACCGAAGACGACTCGGCGCTGCGTCGTGGACGTCGAGTTATAGAGATGAACGATCGCTCGTGGCAGTCCATCGAGGCTTTCAAACGTCGTCTTGATCAGCTCTTCGCGTGCCTGTGTCAACACCATTACCGTGACGTCATCTGGGATCAATTCCTCGCTCGCAAGGAGGCGCATGAAATCGAACTCAGCCTGAGCCGCGGATGGGAACCCGACCTCAATCTCCTTCAGGCCAACGCGCTCCGCTAGAAGCTTGAACATTCTGCGCTTGCGCCCAACGTCCATGGGCGGGTCGAGCGCCTGATTGCCGTCCCGCAGGTCGACGCTGGCCCAGATCGGCGCTGCGGTCAGGCGCTTGTCGGGCCATGTTCGGTCTGGAAGCTCAACTCTGGGGTATGGCTTGTACTTGTGAAACGGCATCGTCATGGTGTGGTTCCTTCTCAAGGTTAGTTCGCGCTGATCGCTAGGCCAGCACTATGTTGACCAGTCTGCCCGGCACAACGACTGTCTTGGCGGTATCTCGCCCGTCCAGATATGCGCTCATGTTAGGAGCCTTACGCGCAAGCGCAACCAGTTGGTCCTCGCTAGCGTCCGTAGGCGCCTGCACACGGTCGCGTACTCTGCCATTGACTTGGCAAACGAGCTCGAAGGTATCCCGAGCCAGAAACGCCGGATCGGCCACGGGCCACGGTTGCTCCCATACCCGTGTGCCGGTCAGCATCTCGTATGCATCCGCGGCAGTGTGTGGCGCGAACCCAAACAGCAATGAGGCTGCCGTTGCAAGTGCGAAGCGCACCGACCCGGGAGCAGCTGCTCCGCGCTTGACCGGCGTACTCTCGTTGACAACCTCCATAACCGCAGCAATCGCAGTGTTGAACCCGAATCGCTCACCGATGTCCCTAGTTGCCTTGTCGATCGCCCAGTGCGCCTTTCGCAGCAGGCGCTCGTCGTCAGCGTTGAGATCCTCGGGCACAGGCTCTGCCGGCAACTCGACAGCCGCCTCCGCGCAGGTACGCCACAGACGTCCCAGAAAGCGATGCATGCCCTCCACGCCGCTGTCCGACCAGTCAGCGTCTTGATCGGGTGGACCGATGAAGAGGATGTAGCACCGCGCGGTGTCCACGCCAAAGCGGTCGACGATGCTCGACGGTGAGACCACGTTGCCCTTTGACTTGCTCATCTTCGAGCCGTCAAGAGTGATCATCCCTTGGGTGAAGAGCGACGCGAATGGCTCCTGCACATCGGCCGGCAGGTGACCCATATCCGCGAGGGCCTTGCAGAAGAAGCGCGCGTACATCAGGTGCAGGATCGCGTGCTCGACTCCGCCGATGTACTGGTCGACTGGCATCCACTGAGATACGGCGCCTGGATCCCACGCAGCGGTTTCGTTGCTCGCATCGCAGTAGCGAAGGAAGTACCAAGAGGAATCCACGAAGGTATCCATGGTGTCGGTCTCCCGTTGCGCCGCCGCGCCGCAGGACGGGCATGCAACCGCCACCCATTCCTCGGCCGCCGCCAGCGGTGAGCGGCCCTTCGGCTTGTAGTCCTCCACGTCGGGCAGCAGCACCGGCAGGTCGGCCTCGGGCACTGGCACCGCCCCGCAGTCGGGACAGTGGATAATTGGAATCGGCGTGCCCCAGTAGCGCTGGCGCGAGATCAGCCAGTCGCGCAGACGATAGTTGACCGACAGCTGGCCCTTGCCCTCACGATCCAGCCACTGCACGATCGCCGCGAGCGCCGCGCGGTTGTGCATGTCATCGAACTCCGCGGCCGAGTTCACCAAAGGCCCATCGCCGGTGTAGGGCAGCTCACCGTCGCCACCCTCGATGACGCGGCGGACCGGCAGGTCATAGACCTCGGCGAACGCGAAGTCGCGCTCGTCGTGAGCGGGTACAGCCATGATGGCCCCCGTGCCATAGTCCATCAGCACATAGTCGGCCACGTACACCGGAAGCTGCTCGCCGTTGACTGGGTTGACCACGGTGCGTCCCAGCGCCACCCCGGTCTTGGGCTTGTCGAGGTCACCGCGCTGCTCGTTTTCGGCCGTCAGCGCACGCGCTACGTACTCCCGCACCGCCTGCTCCTGACCCGTGCCGGCGGCAAGGCGCTCAACATCGGGGTGCTCTGGTGCCATCACGAAGAAGGTCGCGCCGAACAGCGTGTCCGGCCGGGTCGTGAACACCGGGTAGTCGATCCCGAGATCCTCACAGCGGAACACCACCTCGGCCCCCTCCGAACGTCCGATCCAGTTGCGCTGCATGATCTTCACGTGCTCGGGCCAGTCAATCGCGTCGAGGTCCTCTAGGAGGCGGTCGGCGTAGTCGGTGATCCGAAAGAACCACTGCTTCAGCCGGCGCACCTCGACGAGCGCGCCGCTGCGATCGCCGCGACCGTCGACTACCTGCTCGTTGGCGAGCACCGTTTCTTCGACCGGATCCCAGTTGACGGCGGCCTCCTTCTGGTAGGCCAGGCCGCGCTTGAACAGCTCCAGAAAGATCCACTGCGTCCAGCGGTAGTACCTGGGTTCGTGCGTGCCGAACTCGCGAGTCCAGTCGATTGAGATCCCCCACTGGCGGAATTGGCGCTGGAACTCCGCGATCGCCGCATTGGTCGACTCGCGCGGGTGCCTACCGGTCTTGATCGCGTGGTTCTCGGCAGGCAGGCCGAAGGCGTCGTAGCCCATCGGATGGAGCACCCGGCGCCCCGTACGGCGATGGAAGTGCGCCACTGCGTCCCCCACCGCGTAGCACTTCAAGTGCCCGATGTGCGGCTCACCCGACGGGTAGGGCAGCATCTCCAGCACGTAGGACGCTGGACGTGGATCAGAGGCGTCGTTGTCGACCTCCCAAGTGCGCTCGGACCTCCAGACCTCCTGCCACTTTGACTGGATCTCGGTCGGGTCGTACGAGAACTCCGCGTTTGAGGATGGGCTCATCTCGCGCCCGCCCCATTGCTCGACACGCGACGGCTTCGACGATCTCGCGCCGAGCCTAGATCTCGGCTTTCTTCGCGTCTCTTTGACCTACAACCCACAATGACGTTCCTTTCGGTCTCATTCCTTCGTCTCCTGTTGCTGAGTTCGCGGCTTCGCGGCCGCCACGCATTATTCCCCCCGAAGGGGGAGCAGGAGCAGTCGAAGGAACGGCAGGGACATCACGGGGTGTAGTCTACACACTCGACGAAGCCGCGCAAGCTAGGCGGCACGGGCTCCAACGAGCTCTAGAAGCGGCGGTCGGCGACAGGTACAACGTTGTGCTGGCCTTAGAAGATGTCGTAGGGTCAGCCTATGCATGAGTGGAAAGCACGTTCCGAGTGGGCTGAGTCCGGTCGCGCGGCGAGCGTCTTGGTGACGCAGTCAAAATGTCCAGCCCTCGACGGCCACATCGGGTTGCTCCGTTGCCCAAAGGCCGCGGGATGACCTCGGAAGAGCGTGCCGCAGGAGAACGTGTCCTAATCGCCGATACGACGTTGCGGGACGAGCACCTCGTTGCACGGGACCCGCGGCTATTGGCTGATAAGTCTCTAACCGAGATTTGGCGTTCGAACGCTCTGGCCATCGCGAAGAGAGTCGTCGTGGCTCGGCACCTCGCGGCACTCGGTGTCGATGTGATCGAGGCTGGCTTTGGAGACACCACAAGCGGCCTCAATGCGGTGCACGCCCTCGCATGCGAGTTCCAGGACGAGGGACCAGTCGTCTCAGGACTTGTCCGAACCATGGGCAGCCTAGATCAGATCGATGCGACCTGGGAAGCGGTCTCCGCTGCGGCTAGGCCACGCATCCATCTCTACACCTCTGCATCCGATCTCGTCGACGACTTCGGGCACTTGCGTACTGATCCGCAGCGACTCTTCGATGGCGCCAGGGCCGCAATTGAGCGAGCAAAAAGCTACACAGACGATGTCGAGTTCTCGCCCCCACGGACCGCCAGCAGTGACGTCGAGATCATCGCGGAATGGACCCAGGTCGCAATCGATCAGGGCGTTCGGACGATCAATATCCGGGCGGCGGAGGAGTACGCGAATCCGGATGGGTACCGAGCAGTTCTTCTCGAACTCTTGCGGCTGGCACCACAGTGCCAGGACGTGACCTTGTCCGCCGATGTGTTCATACCGCACCTGCGCGGCGCAGAGGCGATGAACGAGGCGGTGGAGTGTGCCGAGGCGGCTGTGCAGGCCGGCTGCAGGCAGGTCAAGTGCGCGTTCCACGGTGTCGCGGGGACGCCGGGCCATGCTCCGCTCGAGTTGATCGCCTTCAACATCTGGCTGCGAAATCATCTTCGCGAGAGGGCGCTCTCGACCCATATCGACACGCGCAGGATCCTCGCGACGAGCGACGTTGTGGCCGACGCAAAGGGCTACGATGTGCCACCGAGTCAACCGCTCGTCGGCAGCGAGGCGACGGACCCCCAGCGCGCGAACTTTGCGGACGACCCCCTCGAGAGAGCGCTCACAGCCGACTCCTTTCGGATCGTGTTGCGCGCACTCGGACGTCCGATCCCGGCGTGGCTCAACGAGTGCGCCGACGCTTCCAGTCTGGACCTCTAGACCTTGTGGTGGCGGTTGCGGCTCTCCTCACCTACAAACCGATCGTGTCTGGCCGCGAGTGCATACGGCGTCCCACCGCGTCGCAGGAGTGAGACCTCCTGTCTGTGCGCGTCGGGAGTTCGAGGCGTTGCTCGCGCTTCCTCAGTTTTATTTCGCCGCCTCGACCAGCGCCTCCCACCGGTGTGGGGCTTCGCGCCGACACACCTCAGCGGTGGTGGGTGGCCCCGAAGTGGTTTTACGAGGTCCGCCCCACCCAGGCCAACTACGGAAATGGCTTGGATAGTGCCGGACCGACTCCGCCAAACCAGGGGTAGATCCCGGCCCCCGTCAAAGCCGGTCTGGCTCATCGCGAGCGGGAGCGTGAGTCGATGCTGACCCTGCGCTTGCTCGCCACCGCGTGTCTCGGCGGCTTGTAGGCTGGGTTATCGCCTTTAGGTTCTGGGTGTTGGGATTGGGTTCGGAGAGGATGGGCTGTTCGTTTGGGCCGGTCTGACCGTCTGATTTTTCGCGTGTGGTGAGATATTTGGAGAGCTGGTTGCCCGCGCGCTGGATTTCGCCTGGGAGTAGGTGTGTGTAGCGGTCGTCGGTGATTGATCCCGCTCCGAGGTCGGTGCTTGCGGTGGAGGCGTGTCCCATCAGCACGCTCCTGACCTTGAGGTCTATGCCCGCGGCTCGCATCCAGCTCGCGGCTGTGTGGCGGCACTCGTGCAGCCGGATGCGGTCGAGGTTGCTTTTGGCCCATTGCTCATCGGCGCGGTGGTAGAGAGCGCCTGGGTGGAGCTTGCCGCTGTTGCGTCCGCCGGGCTTATGCGGCGGACAGACGAGCTGGTCTGCGGCTGGGTTGCCCTGACGCTCGAAAGCGTCCTTGAGGACTCGATGTAGCTGGGGGATGAGCGGGACCGTTCGTTTCGCGGCGACGGTCTTCTCGTAGGCATCATTGCTTGCGAGGTAGATGACGTTCTCGTTCCAGTAGACGTCGCTCCAGGTGAGGTTGAGGATCTCCTGGCAGCGTGCGGTGGCGTACGCCGCGAGCGCGAACGGGACCGTGTCGGCTGGCTCGAGCACGCGCATCAGCGCCTGGAATTCCAGGGGCGTAGCGATCCGGTTGCGTGGCGTCTCGTTGATCGCCGGGAGCTGGATGTGTCTGACCGGGGAGTCTTGTGCGAGGTCCCTCGCGATCGCGTAGCTGTAGAGAGAGCGCAGGCCGTTCAGGACGTTCCTGACGCGGCTGCCTGACAGTTCATCTGCGACCATCCCGTCGACGAGCTTTTGGACGTGCCCGCGACGGACCTTCGCGAGCCTGAGCGAGCCAAGCTCGTCTTTGATTCGGCCGTTCAGCGCGCCCTCGATTGTTTTGAGCGTGCTCTTCTTGTATGGCTGGCCCTTCTTGTTGCGTGCTATTCCTCCCTTGGCGGCCTCGAGGAATCTCTTGCTCGCGGTGTTGACCGTGATGCTCGACTCGTAGGCGAAGGAGCCCTCTCGGAACGCCGCCTTTGTTGCCTGGAGCCAATCGACTGCCTGGTGCGGGGAGCGAAAGCTGGGGGAGGTCATCGACCGGTGCCGGGTGGGGTCCCAGACGCGCGCGACGTAGCACGGTTCACAGCGGCATCTCTTATCCATCACGGCTGGACAGCTGGTTTGGTGGCGGGCGGTCACGGATGGCCAGCGAGTCCGCTTGTCCCGTCGGTTAGCGTCGCTCGGGCTCACGGGAGGTGTCCTTCGATGACGCGATGATTCTCAGGTGGGTCATGTCCTCGTTCTCCGCGACGTGGCTTTGAGCGGTGTGCTGGGCATGGCGTTTGAGATCGGAGGTGGAAGTCCTGTCCTGGGACCCTGACAGGGGGAACCCAACATCGATGAGGCAAGGGCGCGGCTCGGGGTTCACCGGGCGGTCCCAGTGCGGCTGTTTGCGCTGCGGGGCTTCCGTGAGGGCGGGTCTGAAGGAAGCCGTAGGTGTGTCGTGGTCACGAACGAGAGTGAAGCGCCGTAAGGCGTCCTTTGGGTGGGTGAGCTGGCCGCCAGCAGCGATGCCCGGTTCCTGTCGGTCCCGGGGGCGTATTGGCGACGTGATCGCGGCGAAATCTCAGCGTCTTA
>JADGOT010000303.1 GCA_017882805.1 Glaciihabitans sp.
CGCACCGAATTGCCCAGCACCTGCACGAAGACCTGCTTCCCCAGTTGTTCTCGCGCGCCCAGGAGCTCATTCGGGGAACCTACATGCGCCCGTTCGAGAACTTTGCCGAGCTCGGTACCTACCTCTCGCTCCTGCTCGACCTTCGGGATACGCTCGACCGTTTTCTCCCCGTCGTCTTCGATCGGTCGCTCACCGAGCTGATCCTCGCGACCGCCCCGTGGCGTGACAACGACATGTCGGGCGCGAATCGGCGCAGGCTCAAGAAGCTCGCAAAGGAATACGTCCGTCCTGGTGTTCACGTCGGCGATATGCACGAGTCGCTCGTCCAGATCCAACAGCAGCGCATCCTGTGGCAACGTTTCGTCGCCGAGGGGGTGCCACCCGAGGTTCCGGTGGGCATCGTCGACGTGCAGTCCGTGTTCTCTGAGACCGCGGTCCAGCTCGCTCAGCTCAACGACCCGCTGCGCCTCCTGACGCGGGACACTCAGCTCGAGTACTTGCCGATCGGTGCACTCGTGCAGAAGGTCGAGGGTCTCGCAGCCAATTCCGATGCACTCAACAACCTGCAGGAACGTTCCGCGCTCATGTCGACTCTGCGCGACCTTCAGCTCGATCCGCTGATCGCGGATCTCGCGGCGCGACACGTTCCCGAGGCTCAGGTCGAGGCTGAGCTCGAGCAAGCCTGGTGGCAGTCCGCGCTCGAATCGCTGCTGCAGACCGAGCGCGCCCTGCTGGGCGCCAACACGACGGTACTCGATCGACTCGAAGCGGACTTCCGGCTCGTGGATGAGGCGCACGCGGCGGGCAGCGCGCAACTGTTGTCATGGCAGCTTGCGGAGAATTGGAAAATCGGGCTAGTCGATTGGCCCGACGAGGCATCACTTCTCAAGAAACTGCTGCGCCGCTCGAAGGTCACCTCGTTCGACCTGCAAACCACGGCACCGCATTTGTCGAGAACGATCGCCCCGGTATGGCTTGCATCGCCCTACGAGGTCAGCCAGATCGTCGATAGCTGCGTCTTCGATACGGTCATCCTCGTTGACGCTGGTGCGACCACGATCGCGGAGAACGCGGGAGCCATCCGTCGCGCCCGCCAGATTATTGCCTTTGGGGATCCGGTAACGCAGAGTCCGGCCCCGTTCGCGACGGGCATCATCGACCCCGACCTCGCGGAACAGGATGGCGAGGCTCGAATCGTCGAGTCACCTGACGCGTCGGATGAGCGCCACGCTGATTCCGCTCTCGCCCGATTGGGAAGCCTGCTCACCACCCTCTCGCTGACGCGCAGTTATCGCGCCGGCGGTGAAGACCTGGCCGAACTCGTCAATCGGCGTTTTTACGGCGGCAAGATCGAGTCACTGCCTTGGGCCGGAAGCTTCCTCGGTCATTCGAGCATCGCACTCGAATACGTGGAGAACGGTTTCGGAATGCCCGACGGCGACACCGGCGCCGTCGAGAGCGTCCAGGCCGAAGTCGATCGCGTGGTCGAACTCGTGCTCGAACATGCGGCGCAGCGCCCGCGCGAATCCCTGATGGTGCTCACGGCAAGCAGTCGGCACGCGATTCGCGTGCAGCAGGCGGTGCTCGCCGCGCTCGCGAACAGCCCGGAGCTCACCGACTTCGTCGTCGGCGACCGTCCCGAGCCGTTCACTGTCTCGACGATTGAGCACGCTGTCGCCGAGAGTCGCGATCGGGTGATCTTCTCAATCGGATACGGGCGTACCCCGCACGGCCGCGTGCTCTCCGACTTCGGCGCGCTCGGCGAGCCGGGCGGCGAGCGGTTGCTCGCGGTCGCCATGACGCGTGCGCGTCGCTCGATGGTGATCGTCAGCTGCTTCGAGCCCGAAGACATCGATGACGCGAGGATGGAGCACGGTGCGGTCGCTCTCGCTCAGATCCTCGACGAGATTGGGGCTCGCGCGGCCGAGATCCCGCTGCCCGACGACTCAGATCCCATGCTCGTCGATCTCGCGCGCAGGCTCGAGGCTCGAGGAATAAACGTCGCGCTCGGCCACCGTGGAAAGCTCGGGCTGGTGGCATCCCACGGTGGTATCTGCGTGGCCATCGAGACCGACACTGTGTTGCTTCGCGGAAGTCTTCGGGAGTCGCTTCGACTGCGTCCGGAACTACTCCGTCGTCTCGGCTGGCACTACATGCGGGTTCACGTGTTCGAGCTCTTCAGTGATCCGGATGCGGTGGCGCAGAGCATCGTGAAGCTCCTGGGGGCGAATGCTCCGGCTGCCCCTACTGAGCCGATCGATATTGTGCCTACCACGCCGGACTCCTAACCTGCCGTGACCGAGAAGACGCCCAAGAAGCGGCCGCGTCGAGTCACGACGGAATCGCCTCCCGGCACGGACCCGACGCCGGCGGCGGAGCCCGATCGCCATGAACTCACCGAAAACGATGATCGCCTGAAAGCTGAGAAGCCCCCGCACTACTAGTGCGCCGGAGGTCTACTTCGCGTCTGTCGTGGTGCCCCTGGCGAGAAGGTCGCGGATGTCCGTGAGCAGTTCCAGTTCGGTCGGCGGAGTGTCTGCAGCTACGGCGGGTTCACCCTCCTGCTTCTTCACGAAGGCGCGCTTCTTCACAAAGTTGATGGGAACGACCAGTGCGAAGTAGACGACGACCGCCACAAGCAAGAACTGAATGACCGCTGCGATCAGCGCGCCGAAGTAGATGTGGGCAGAAGCGCCGCCGTGGATGAGCGCCGGAACAGTGACGGGCAGCGCCTTGGCGAGGGACGCTGTGCTGAACAGTGCGCCGATGGCTGGATTGATGACGCCCGTGACAACCGTCGTCACGATGTTGCTAAACGCGGCACCAATCACGACCGCGACGGCAAGGTCAATGACGTTGCCGCGCAGGATGAACTCTTTGAAACCCTTGAACACACGAACTCCCTGGGGGTAAGGGCGCGCGGCTGCGCGCTGGTTATCCAGCGGCCTTGGAGGGGGATGCCGCTGAAGTTGATGCGGTCGCTGGTGCAGGCTTGGAGCTCGAGGGTTTCGAGTCCGAGGACTTGCTCTCCGAAGACTTCGACTCGGATGACTTCGACTCGGACGATTTCGTCTCGGACGATTTCGACTCCGACGACGTGGATGAGCCGCTCTTCTCCGAGGACTTCGTGGTCGCCCGCGAGTCGTTGCGATAGAACCCGGATCCGGTGAAACTCACGCCGACGGCGGTGAAGATCTTGCGGAGCTTGCCGCCGCAGTTCGGGCATTCGGTGAGGGTGTTGTCGGTGAAGGCCTGCTGGATGTCGAAGGCGGTACCGCACTCGGTGCATTTATAGGAATAGGTAGGCAAGTCAGAAGGTCCTTAGGAGAAGCGCACGACGCCGCTGGGCGTAACTACGCCATCGACGCGCTTGTCGTGCACTTCACTGGGCACAGAGTCGACGAGCTCCTCGTCGAATATCACAGCATAGACGGGTGGGCACGACTCCATGCTGCCGAGGGTGCGGTCGAAGTAGCCCTGGCCCCACCCCATACGCATACCGGAGCGGTCGACGGTGGCTGCGGGAACGAGGATGAGCCCGACGTCGTTGATCGTCATGGGGCTCAGCACGTCGCTGGTGGGTACGGGCATCCCGGTGATGTCTTCTGACTCTTCGCTCGCGTCGTAGGGCGCCCAGTCGAGCAGGCCATCGGCTCGGGAGATAGGGAGGATGACCTTGATACCACGCTGACACGCCCATGAGAGGAAGTCCCGGGTGGACGGCTCATTGGGTGTCGACAGGTATGCAGCGAGGTAAGTGACGCCGAGACTGTCGGTCAGAATCTCGAGCTGTTTGGTGAGCTGAGTCTCGTCTGCGGCCCGCTCGGTGCTGGTGCGCGTGCGACGGCGCTCGCGCAGTTCGGCGCGGAGTGCGCGCTTCTGCAGGCTGACGTCGTCGGTCATGTCTGTAATTCTAGGAGCCGTTGCCCGATACCCTGTTGGTATGCCAGCAAAGCTCACAAAGGCCGTGATTCCCGCCGCCGGTCTTGGTACCCGATTCTTGCCGGCTACTAAGGCGATGCCGAAGGAGATGCTTCCGGTCGTCGACAAGCCAGCCATCCAGTACGTGGTCGAGGAGGCGGTTGCGGCCGGCCTCACGGACATCCTGATGATCACGGGTCGCAACAAAGCCGCGCTCGAGAATCACTTCGACCGGGTCGGCGAGCTTGAGGCGACTCTTCTCAAGAAGGGCGACGTTGCTCGCCTTCGCAAAGTGAACTATGCGACCGATCTTGCGGACGTCCACTACGTGCGCCAGGGGGATCCCAAGGGACTCGGTCACGCCGTACTTCGCGCGAAGATGCACGTGGGCAATGAGCCATTCGCCGTGCTTCTGGGTGACGACATCATTGACGAGCGCGACGTTCTGCTCAGCCGGATGATCGAGGTGCAGGCTGAGCGGGACTGCACAGTGATCGCACTGCTCGAGGTCGATCCGTCGCAAACCGAGATGTATGGCATCGCCACAGTCGAGGCGACGGATGAGGCCGACGTCGTACAGATCACGGGACTCGTCGAGAAGCCCACGGCGGGAACCGCGCCATCCAACCTCGCGATCATCGGTCGGTATGTTCTTCGCCCCGAGATCTTTGACATCCTCGAGGTGACCGAACCAGGCAAGGGCGGCGAAATCCAGCTGACGGATGCGTTGCAGGTTCTGGCCGCCAACCCTGGTATCGCGGGCGGTGTCTACGGCGTCGTGTTCCGCGGCCGTCGGTACGACACCGGCGACCGCCTCGACTACATCAAGGCCATCATCCAACTCGCGGTCGATCGCGACGATCTCGGAGAGGCGCTGCGCCCCTGGCTACGGGACTTCGTCTCGAAGATGGAGTAGCTATGCCCACAATCCCGTCGCTCTCCGAAGGCGACGTCACGATCCGGCCGATCCGGGCCAGAGATTCGCGCGCGCTCGAACGCGAGCTCGTCGACAACCGGGGCTGGTTGCGTCAGTGGGAGGCGACCAATCCGCATGGCCCGCTTTCGTTTGACGTGCGGTCGAACATCAGGAGTCTGCAGGCGAACGCGCGCGCGGGACTGGGCCTGCCGTTCGCCATGGACTACAGAGGCGAGTTCGCCGGCCAGCTCAACGTGTCGTCGATCAGCTACGGATCGCTCGGCTGCGCGACGATCGGCTACTGGGTCGCGGAGCGCTTCGCGGGCCACAACATCACCCCGATCGGGGTCGCGCTGGCGACGGACCACTGCTTCTTCGGGCTCGGGCTGCACCGCATGGAGATTTGCATTCGCCCCGAAAACGAGCCATCGCTTCGGGTCGTTCAGAAGCTTGGCTTTCGGTACGAGGGGCTGCGGCGCCGGTATATCCACATCAACGGTGACTGGCGCGACCACTTCTGCTTCGCTCTCACGGTGGATGAACTGCCGCAGGGCGTTCTGCGACGCTGGCTCGACGGCAACGCTCCCGAGGCAGACGCGCACATCCCTGCTGCAGACCGCACCAAGGCGGCCACCCCGCTCCGCATCCCGCCCCGTCGCTAGAGCTTCCCTTCGGCGGTGGCCGAGTA
>JADGOT010000304.1 GCA_017882805.1 Glaciihabitans sp.
AGACTGGTCGTGTTCACGTCCAGGAAATAGTCGGGTTTCCGTACGCCCAGCTCGTCGAAGGAGATGCCGTTGAGCTCGCAGTCGTAGTTCTGACCGGTATGCAGCAGACCATGGTCGGCTGTCTCGTCGAGCCGAGCCACGACCCGCGAAAGGCGGATGATCTCCGGCCGGGTGCCGACGATGGTCATTTTGATCATTCGGGCACCTTTCTTGAGGCTGTTGCAGGTTCTACTTCCATTCCCAAGACATCGCCTGGTTCGATCCCCTCGAAGTCGATGACTTCGTCAGTGAACATCCGGCCCAAGCGCATCACGATGCCAGCACCGTTGGCGCGATCGAGCCCTCTTCAGTCGCCTTGTCAAACCACGGGAGCAGATCGTTGGTGAGAATCTTCGCGATCCGCGTCGCAGCGTGACCATCGCCATACGGGTTCGGGCAGGGCAGCGGACCGTGGTACGGCGGGTCCTGCCATGCAGCCAGAAGTGCGTTCAGGATCGGCGCTCGCTCGCGACCGACGATGGTGTTGTGCCCGGACTGCACCGCCTCCGGACGCTCGGTGGTCTCGCGCGCAATAAGGACGCGCTTGCCCAGCGACGGTGCCTCTTCCTGGACGCCGCCAGAGTCGGACAGGATAGTACGCGCGTTGGCGAGCGTCGTGGCGAACAGGTTGTAGTCGAGCGGCGCGACGAGGTGGACCCGGGGGTGGTGCTCGAACAGCTCGGTGGCGAGCGCGCGCACGGCGGGGTTTGGGTGGACGGGCCACACGATCTCCGCAGCCGGCTCGGCGACGAGGAAGTCGGTGACCGCCCCAAGGATGTCTCGCAGGGGTTTGCCGAACGACTCGCGGCGATGGAGCGTCAGAAGTAGGTACGGTGCACGCTCAGGCGCGCTCGCAGGCGCGTTCTGGCGCTCGAGCATCCATAGCAAAGAGTCGACGGCGGTGTTGCCTGTGACGTGGATCCGCTGGGCGGCGATCCGCTCGGCGAGCAAGTTCTGTTTCGCCAGCTCGGTCGGCGCGAAGCTCCAGCGGGTCAGATGCGCGATCAGCTGCCGGTTCGCTTCCTCAGGAAACGGATTCAGATCGTCGTAGGTGCGGAGGCCAGCCTCTACATGGCCAACCGGGATCCCGAGGTGATAGGCGGCGAGCGCGGTCGCGAAAGCCGTTGTGGTGTCACCCTGGACGAGCACGGCGGCTGGCTTGATCTCGGCGAGGAGCGGCGGCATGCGCTCTAGGATCCGCGAGGCGATCCCGTTCGGCGTCTGGTTCGGCATCATTAGCGCAAGCTCATACGCCGGGGCGAGCTCGAGCGGAACAAGCGCGCTGCGCAGTAGATCGAGGTGCTGGCCGGTCGAGATCAAAACGGGCTCAAGCTTCGCGGCAACGAGCGCTCGGTGCACGGGCGCCATCTTCACCGCCTCTGGACGAGTCCCGACAATCACTGCGATTCTCATCGCATGCCGTTCGCGTTCCCCGACCCGAATGTGATCAGGATCGGGTGCTTGAGGGTGCTCATGATCTCGTCCCGGCACATCGCGAGCTCACTAAGCGCGGGCTGGTGCGGCACGAGCACGATCAAGGCGTCCTTGCCTGCAGCCAGCTCGAGAAGCGTCGTCGCCTCGCCGAGATGCGCGATCGGATCGGCAACGTCCAGCCGATAGCCATCCTCACGCAAGAGCCGCACGATCTCCCAGGCCGGGCTCTCGCGCTGATCGTCGACGTCCGGCTTATAGGTTACGCCGTAGACCCCGATCGACGGATCGTGGATCCCGGCGAGCGCGCGACGGATGCGTCCGGCGATCACATGAGGCATGCGATCGTTGATCCGTCGAGCCGCCGGGATCAGCTCGGTCTGCTCAGGGGCCACCTCGGCGATGAACCATGGATCGATCGGGATGCAGTGGCCACCGACCCCGATGCCCGGCTGCAACAGCGAGACCCGGGGGTGCATGTTCGCGAGTTCGATGGCGGCGCCAATCGACGTGCCAAGCCGTTCGGCGACCATGGCGAGCTCGTTGACGAGCGCGATGTTTACGTCACGGTACGTGTTCTCAATCAACTTGCAGAACTCGGCCGTGAGCATATCGGTGGAGAGCAGCTTGCCCTTCACGAAATTCGCGTACAAAGCCATCGCCCGCTCGTTCGCGGCATCGTTGCAGCCGCCGATGATGCGATTGTTGTTGATGATCTCATCAGCGGCATTCCCCGGATACAGCCTCTCCGGGCAGTGCGCAAGCAGAAGGTCGGTGCCCACCTTCAGGCCGCTCCGCTCGAGAATCGGCTTTATGATCTCCTCGCATGACAGCGGGGGGATCGTCGACTCGACGATGACGAGCGCCCCTGGGCGCAACTTCGAGACGATGCTCGCAGTCGCCATCTCGAGTGCGCTGAGTGCGGCGACCTTCTTGCGCGCATGGAGTGGAGTCGGCACAGCGATGATGTACGTGTCGGCGATTGGCACCGTGTTGGTCGCGCTGAAGTTCGCCTTCGTCGCAGCATCGTGAAACACGGTCGCCACGCTCGGCTCGTTGATGGGACACACGCCAGCCTGGCGGGCTGCATTAGTCGAGGGAGGCCAGTGTGCAGGTATAGTCCACGCACCGCCTAAACTCATCTCTGCCGTAGGTCGGAAACTACCAGGTCAAGTGCTTGGATCTCAGGCCCGGACTCCCCGGGGACGTGCAGCCACGGTTCGATAGCGCGCGCACAATAGCCCGCGCACAATGTCTTTGGGGGATGGAAGCGATGGAACGCACCACGGTGGCCGTGATTGGACTCGGCTATATAGGACTACCTACGGCGGCAGTCTTGGCGACGCACGGCGCAGACGTGATCGGCGTCGACGTTAATGACAAGATCGTCGAAGCGGTCAACCGGGGCGAGGTGCCATTCGTCGAGCCGGATCTCTCGACCTCCGTCGCCGGTGCCGTCAAGCAGGGGCGCCTGCGGGCAGAGTCGAAGACCCCCGAGGCCGACGTGTACATCGTCGCGGTCCCAACTCCGTTTGCGGAAGGCCACGCGCCGGACCTCTCCTACATCGACGCTGCGACTGACGGGTTGGCAGGGCAGCTGCGTGGCGATGTACTGGTGATCCTCGAGTCGACGTCGCCTCCCGGAACCACCCAGCATATGGCCGACCGCATCCTTGCTCGGCGCCCTGACCTCAGCCTGGACGGGAGTCTCGGACGACCAAGGATCCACGTGGCGCATTGCCCCGAGCGCGTCCTTCCCGGTCGCATCATGATCGAGCTTGTCACGAACGACCGCATAGTCGGCGGCCTCACGAGGATGGCGGCCGAGAAGGCAAAGGTCGTCTACGAAACCTTCTGCAAGGGCGAGATCATGCTCACCGACGCCATCACGGCAGAGATGGCCAAGCTTGTTGAAAACTCCTACCGCGATGTCAACATTGCGTTCGCCAATGAGCTCTCGATCATAAGCGCGAAACTTGGAATTGACGTTATTGAACTCATTGAGCTTGCGAACCACCATCCGCGCGTCAACATCCTGCAGCCTGGTCCCGGAGTGGGAGGTCACTGCATCGCGGTGGACCCCTGGTTCATCGTCTCTGCGGCGCCGGAGGAGGCCAGACTCATCCGCATGGCGCGTGAAGTGAACGACAGCCAGCCTGAACATGTGATCGGCAGGGTGGTCGCAATGGCATCTCGATTCAAGGAGCCGCGAATCGCCGCCCTCGGACTCGCGTTCAAGCCGGACATCGACGACCTCCGCGAGTCGCCCGCCTGCCTCATAGTGGAGCGTCTGGCCCAGGAGTTGCCTGGAGCGCAGATCGCAGCAGTCGAGCCAAACGTCACTTCTCTTCCGCGCGAGCTTTCCCGCTTCGACAACGTCGTCCTGACAGATTTCGAAGAGGGTGTGCTGGCGGCAGACATCGTGGTGCTTCTTGTGGACCACGCTATGTTCAAGGCCGCTGACAAACGGCGGCTTCGTTTGCGCGAGAAGGTCGTCATCGACACTCGCGGGGCGTGGCGGTGGCGTTGACCCTCAGGGCTGAAAGTCTGCGGCTCGCATTCCCACGCCAAGTAGTTCGGCGATAGCAGCCACCACGCGTTGCGATGCGTGGCCGTCGCCATAGGGGTTCACTGCGTTGGCCATGGCTGCGTAGTGTCTGGCGTCGTGGATGAGCCGTTCCACTTCTTTCACGATGCGATCCTCGTTGGTGCCGATCAGCATGACTGTGCCAGCGTCGACGGCTTCCGGTCGCTCGGTGTTCTCCCGCATGACGAGCACAGGCTTCCCCATACTCGGAGCTTCCTCCTGGACGCCGCCGGAGTCGGTCAGCACAATGCGCGCAAGCCCGAGCATTCGAGTGAACTCGCCGTATGGCAGCGGCTCGGTCACGAGAACGTTCTCCAGCCCGTTGAGATAAGGAAGAAGTGCCTCCCGCACAATCGGGTTGCGGTGTGCCGGCAGCACGATCACCTGGTTCGGCTCGCTGCGTGCGATGCGGGCG
>JADGOT010000305.1 GCA_017882805.1 Glaciihabitans sp.
ACCATCACGCCGCACCGTATGCAGAGCGCCGGCAACCTGGTCGTCGCTGAAGCGACCTTGGACTATGCCGGTCCACGTTACGAGACTGTCTTCATCTTCGAATTTCGGAACGGCAAGATCCAGAAGGAGACGGCCTACTGGAGCGAGGCCTTCGACGCGCCCGACTGGCGAGCCAAGTGGGTTGAGGCGTTCTAACGAAGAAAACTATTCCCGCCGTCGGCTTACTCCACGGATCGTGTGGCTCTGGCAGATGAGGCAGACACGCCACGGTCGACCGCTCCATTACGTGTCGAGGGTAAGTTGGGGAACGTGAATAGACGCGTTGGACGAATAGTCCTCATCACGGTCGGCGTAATCGCTGTGCTCGTCGGTGCGGTATGGACCGGGCAGGGCCTGAACCTGATCCCGGGAAGCGTGATGTCAGGGAGCCGCCTGTGGCTCACCGTCGGGGTGATCCTCA
The DNA here is from genome assembly GCA_017882805.1 of Glaciihabitans sp. GTDB lineage: Bacteria > Actinomycetota > Actinomycetes > Actinomycetales > Microbacteriaceae > Galbitalea. The sequence continues at coordinate 461 of JADGOT010000305.1, forward strand.
TTGTCGTAGGGATCATCGTGGGCACGCTCGGGTTGCGGCAGTCGGGGCGTGACCGCACGAGCAAGTGAGTTGCCCCGTGCCATCCCTCAATCAATTCGAAAGGGCCGCCCGATGGGCGACCCTTTCCTAATACGTCGGGCTGACAAGATTTGAACTTGCGACCCCTTGACCCCCAGTCAAGTGCGCTACCAAGCTGCGCCACAGCCCGTGGCTGTTGTCAGATCAGGTACACCTGTTCAGACAACTGAAGAAGCTTACCGCAGCCAAGTCTTGAGCTCGGTCCAGGCTGCGGCGAAACCCGGGTGCAGCGGCAGCGTCTCCACCTCGTCGACCGGAACCCAGCGCAACTCATGGCTTTCATGATCGCCAACGACCGCGTCGAACGGCGTGAGAGCCTGGGCGACAACCGTCGTGTACGACCAGAAGCCCAGGTCAAGCACGCTCGTGTGCAGGATCTCGAGACTCTCGGCGGGAACGTTCGCCTCCTCGTTCGCCTCGCGAAGAGCGGCAGCCTCAGCAGTCTCCCCCACCTTGCGCGCCCCGCCCGGCACACCCCAGGTTCCACCGAAGTGACTCCATGCCACGCGATGCTGCATCAGGATGCCGACAGCCGGATCCCAGACGACCAGACCGGCCGCACCGAACCGGCCCCAGAAGCGCTGCCCGTCAGGTCCCTCGACCCAGGCATCCCCCGGATCGCGTTCGCCGAATGGCGGAAGCGGGGGTGGCAGACTCACTCCCCCAGTCTGCCGGAAAAATCCGCGACGACGATCAGCAGTGGGCGGACATCGTGACTGATGGGCGGAGTAATAACTCCACCCATCGTGCAACTTCTCCCGCCGCCGTGGACAACAGGGCTAACCTTCCGCAGCGGCCCTGATCTCGGCGAAGTCGAACTTGATCGAGTCCAGCATCACCTTGATGACTCGCCCGGAGACCTCTCGATCGGGCGACACCATCAGCTCGCTCAGGATGCTGGGCACGAGTTGCCAATCCAAACCGAACCGGTCCTTGATCCAGCCACAGGCCAACGGCTGCCCACCACCCTCGAGCAGCTTCGACCAGGCCGCATCCAGTTCTTGTTGTGTGTCAACGGTCACGAACATCGAAACCGCCTCCGTGAATTTTTGCCCCGGACCACCATTGAAGGCTTGGTATTCGCGACCATCGATCTCGAAAGTCACCGACTGCAGCGAACCCTCGGGCGACGGACCGCCCGGGCCCCAGTGCCGTTTCTCGACAATGCTTCCGCCGAAGATCGAGATGTACAGTTCGGCCGCCTGCTCGGCGTCATCGTTGTACCAAAGAAACGGTGAAATCTTGTGCACGCGACTACCTCCAGAATTACCGACGCGATGCGCCGTCCCTTCGATTATTGCTCGCTGGGGCTCACCGGATCGGAAAAGCTGCGGTCGTTCACAGTCAACGCACCGTCGGAGCGGCGGTACGTGTTGACCACAACTCCGGACTCAAGCGCGCGCGATTCGACCAAAGTGAGCGTGGTGAGTGCGAATCCCTCGGGAAAGAGCTTCTTGCCCTTGCCCAGAATCAGTGGATAGACAATCAGCCGGTACTCGTCGACCAGGTCGTGCTCAGCCAGCGTCCTAATCAGCTCCGAACTCCCCCACACACGGATCTCACCACCCGGCGCCTCCCGCAGCCTCTGCACGGCAGCTGGCACGTCCGGGCCCAGCAGGTGCGAGTTCTTCCAGCTCAGCTCGGTCACGTTACGCGAGGCAACATATTTGGGGATTCGGTTGTACCTTCTGGTCAGCTCCCCCTCGAGACCTTCGGCGTTCTCATCCCAGACGCCCCAGGACCGAGAAAAAATGTCGTACGTCTTACGTCCGAGAAGCAAGCCCTCGGTGCGACTTTCCCAATCGGCGATGAGCGCCCCGCCCTCACCGGCCGAATCATTCTGCTCGTCGTAGCCCATCGACCACCCACCCAGATCGAAGTCGTCGTCGCGATCCTCGTCCGATCCGCCTGGACCCTGCACAACGCCGTCGAGTGTAATGAACGCTTGCACAACGATCCTGCTCATGAGCGAAACTCCCTCGGTTGGGTGGCTGATGTTGGGTGGCTGACGCGGAGTAGCTGCCTATGCCCAATTCTCGCGCGAGAACTAGCCGGCAAGGAACGCCGAAATCGCCTTGCTCAGGTTCTCTGGATCGGAGGCACCGGCCAATTCGCGGGCGGAGTGCATCGACAGGAGCGGGATCCCGACGTCGAACGTACGAATGCCGAGACGGGTCGCAGTCAGGGGTCCGATCGTCGACCCACAGGGAACCGCATTGTTAGACACGAACTCCTGGTACTCGACACCCGCAGCATCACACGCGCGAGCCCACTCGGCCGCGCCGAGTGCATCCGTTGCATAGCGCTGATTGGCGTTGATCTTCAGAATGGGACCGCCGCCGGCAACCGGTCGGTTTACAGGGTCGTGGCGCTCCGGATAGTTCGGATGCACGGCATGTCCCGCATCAGCAGAAAGGCACCAGGACTCCGCATACGCGCGGAGTCGCTGGCTCTCGTTCGCGCCGATCCCGGACGAGATGCGAGTCAGGATGTCGGACAGAAGCGGACCGCTGGCACCAGAGCGGGTGTCCGAACCCACCTCCTCATGGTCGAACGCCGCGAACACCGGAATTGAACCGAGAGATGCTGGAAGCGCGAGGAACGCCACAAGAGATGCGTGAACTGACGACAGGTTGTCCAGCCGACCAGCGGCAAACAACGCGTCGTCGAGACCGAAGACCGCAGGAGGCTGAGTATCGGCGACTGAGATGTCATAGCCGACGACGTCCGCGGCCTTCTTGTCGGCGAGGCGGGCGAGGTGACCGACAAGGTCGGCCTGATCGACGTCGCCGAGTCCGACAACCGGGTTCAGGTGCCGCTGTGGATCGAGCTTGAGGCCCTCGGTGTTGACAGAACGATCGAGGTGAACCGCGAGCTGAGGAAACCGAAGGAGTGGACCTGTGCGCACCAGCGCGGTCGTGCCATCCCGAAACGCAAGACGACCGGCGAACTCGAGCTCACGATCAAGCCACGAGTTGAACAGTGGACCGCCATAGACCTCGACTCCGGCCTGCAGCCAGCCGAGAGTCGCCGTGGTGGGCTGTGGCTTGAGCTTGAACCCCGGCGAATCGGTATGCGATCCGACGATCCGAAACGGCGTTGTCCCTTCGGCTGATGCCTGCTGGCGCCAGGCGACGATCGCACCATCCCGAATCACGTAGAACGAGCCTGCGCCTGCATCCCACGCCTCAGATTCGTTCAGCCGGGTGAAACTTGCTCCGCCAAGTTGACGCGCGGCTTCTGTGACGGCGTGAAACGACGATGGGGATGCCCGGATGAAATCGGCGAGCGACTGAAGGTGCGTAGATGTGGCCACGCCCCATTCTCTCAGCGCTTGCGACGCTCGCGAACTCGCATATTCACATTGATCGGGCTGCCCTCGAAGCCGAAAATCTCGCGCAACCGACGAGTAATAAATCGTCGATACTGCGGATCAAGGAACCCGGTCGTGAACAGAACGAATGTCGGCGGACGAGACGCGGCCTGAGTGCCGAACAGGATGCGCGGCTGGCGCCCGCCACGAACGGGGTGAGGATGCTCAGCCGTCAGTTCGGCTAGCAGAGCATTGAACTTGCCGGTCGGGATACGAGTGTCCCACGACTCGAGAGCGGTCTCGAGTGCGGGAACCAGCTTCTCCATGTGGCGACCGGTCTTCGCAGAAATGTTTACCCGCGGAGCCCACGCAACGTGGCTCAGATCCTGTTCGATCTCGCGCTCGAGATACCGACGACGTTCATCGTCGAGTAGATCCCACTTGTTGAACGCGAGAACCAGCGCGCGACCAGATTCGAGAACCAGGTCAATGATCTTGAGATCCTGAACGCTGATCGGCTCGGTAACGTCGATGAGGACAACCGCGACCTCAGCCTTCTCGAGAGCCGCGGTGGTACGAAGCGTCGCGTAGAAGTCCGCGCCCTGAGCGAGGTTAACTCGACGACGGATGCCCGCCGTGTCGACGAAGCGCCAGTATTTTCCGGCGATTTCAACCTGCTCATCCACCGGGTCACGGGTCGTTCCCGCCAGATCGTTGACGACCACGCGTTCCTCGCCCGCCGTCTTGTTGAGGAGGCTCGACTTGCCGACGTTCGGTCGACCAAGGATGGCGACGCGACGAGGCCCACCCACCTCTTCTTTTGCGACTGCCGAAATCTCGGGCAACACCGTCAAAACCTTGTCGAGCAGATCGGCAACGCCGCGACCGTGAAGAGCGGATACCGGCCATGGCTCGCCAAGGCCGAGGCTCCACAGCACGGACGCGTCCGACTCCTGGCGCGCATCATCCACCTTGTTGGCGACAAGAAGCACAGGCTTCTTGGATGCCCGCAGCATGCGCACGACGTGCTCATCAGTCGACGTTGCGCCCACCGTTGCATCAACGACAAAGAGCACAGCGTCGGCGAGATCGACAGCAATTTCGGCTTGGGCAGCAACAGATGCGTTGATGCCCTTGGCGTCGGGTTCCCAACCGCCCGTATCCACAATGGTGAAGCGACGGTTGTTCCACTCACCCTTGTAGTTGACGCGGTCACGCGTAACGCCAGGGGTGTCCTCGACTACGGCCTCACGGCGACCGATAATGCGGTTCACGAGAGCCGACTTACCGACGTTC
>JADGOT010000306.1 GCA_017882805.1 Glaciihabitans sp.
ACCCTGGCCTGTCACAGAACGGGTGGAAGACCTTCTTCAGGGCGTTGGGCAACGATGCCTCGCAGGGCCCGTCGGCAGGCAGATTCATCAGCGACGACCTGCACGCCAGCAAGGTTTGCGTGATCGAGGACGACTCCGACTACGGCAAGGGGCTCGCCGCAGCCGTGAAGAAGGAACTCGGCAGTAAGGTCACCTGCACCGACGACGTGAAGACCGGCCAGAAGGACTTCTCAGCGACGGTGAACAAGATCATCGCTGCGGCGCCGGACGCGGTCTTCTACTCGGGGTACTACCAGGAAGCCGGACCGTTCGTCCAGCAGCTCAAGCAGAACGGGTTCAAGGGAAAGGTCGTCGCTCCTGACGGGTCGAAGGATCCCCTGTTCATCAAGGGTGCCGGCCAGTCCGCAGCGCAAGGCGTGTACCTGACCTGCCCATGTGTGCCGGCGGATGCGAGCGCGACGTTCGCAGCGCAGTACCAGAAGGTCTACGGGACCGCTCCGCAGACCTACTCGGCCGAGGCCTACGACGCGGCCACGATCCAGCTGTCCGGTATCGACAAGGGCAACACGACGCGCGCGAAGCTGCTGAGCTGGGTCGGGCAATACGACGCGGACGGCATCACCAAACACTTCAAGTTCCAGAGTGACGGCGAGCTGGCCGGCACGGTGGCGATCTGGTCTTACATCGTGAAAGGCAACGACATCGTCAAGTACAAGCGGTTGCAATAGCCCGCGCTCATCCAGCAACCGCCAGCTGGTGCCGTGCCGGCCCGGGACTTGATCCCGGGCCGGCACGTCGTTACTAGGAAGGGACGACCGCCGTCGTGTCAATGGGCGTACACGCGAGCACGATCCTGGCCGACAGTTGGATCAACTGGGACGTCCACAGCCTGAGACAACTGTTCTGGATCGACACCGTCTCGGGGCTCGCGTACGGCGCCATCTATGCTCTGATCGCGCTGGGGTACACCCTCGTCTACGGCGTGCTGAGACTGATCAACTTCGCCCACTCCGAGGTATTCATCACGGGAGCGTTTGCCGCGTACTTCACCCTCAAGGCGAGCGGGTTCAGTCCGGGCATTACTCCCACGGTCGGAACAGGGGAAACCGTCGCCTACCTCGCGCTGGCAGCCTTGGCAGCGGCAGCGGCATCAGGTGCGACGGCTCTGGTGGTTGAACGGCTCGCGTACAAACCGTTGCGCAACCGCAACGCCCCGTCGCTCGTCTTCCTCATCACGGCGATCGGCGCGTCGTTGGCCATCCAGCAGCTCTATTTCATCTGGCGCGGCGGCAACTCGGAGCCCGCGATCCAGCTCGTGGTCCAGAGCGTGCAGTTCCACTTGTTCTCGGCGCCGGTGAATAACATCCAGCTCGCCGTGGTGACCTCCGCGGTCGTCGTGATGGCCATTGTCGACACATTTATCAGACGCAGCAGACTCGGCCGCGGCATCCGAGCGGTCTCCCAGGACCCGACGACCGCAACGCTGATGGGGGTCAACCGCGAGCGGGTCATCATGCTCACGTTCCTCATCGGCGGCCTGGTCGCTGGCATCGGAGCCTCCTTCTACATCATGGTCATCCCCTCCGGTGTCATCTTCAACGGCGGGTTCCTCCTCGGAATCAAGGCCTTCGTCGCCGCCGTGCTCGGTGGCATCGGCAACCTGCGCGGCGCGCTGCTCGGCGGTCTGATACTCGGTCTGGCGGAGAATTACGGTCAGACGCTGTTCGGCGGCGGGTGGCGAGACATCGTCGCATTCGTCCTGTTGATCGTCGTGTTGATGTTCCGTCCCACCGGCATCCTGGGTGATTCGCTCGGCCGGGCTCGTGCATGAGCGTAACGCGGTCCGAGAAACGGCCCTTCGGTCTTGCACTCCGGGACCGTTGGAACCGCTTGAGCCGCCCCGCCCAATGGGCCTGGTGTGTGATCATCGTTGTGCTGCTGGCCTTACTACCGATCCTGAACCCGCCGATCATCACGACCGAGCCTGGCACCGACTTCCCGATCTCACTGTTCAATGCCTCGCGTTACGCGTTGATCGCGATCGGCCTCAACGTGGTGGTCGGGCAGAGCGGCCTGCTCGATCTCGGTTACGTCGGCTTCTTCGCGGTCGGTGCCTATGTGACGGCTCTGTTCACCAGTCCGGACTCGTCAATCAACCAGCACTACCCGTGGCTGGTCTGCGTGCCGCTCGCGATGGGCGTCACGATGTTCTTCGGTCTCATCCTCGGCGCGCCCACGCTGCGACTGCGCGGCGACTACCTGGCGATCGTGACCCTCGGCTTCGGCGAGATCGTCAGACTGCTGGCCGACAACGTCCCGCAACTGAAGGGCAATATCGGCTTCCAGGACATCAGCGGACCGCCTGGAACCCACAACGGAAAGCCGATATTTCAACAGACCACCGACGGCAAACCGTTCTACTGGCTGACGATGGGCGTGATCATCGTCGTGCTGGTGCTCGTCGGCAACCTCGAGCGCAGCCGGGTGGGGCGGGCATGGGTCGCCATTCGCGAGGACGAGGATGCCGCCGAGACCATGGGGGTGCCGACGTTCAAATTCAAACTGTGGGCTTTCGTCGTGGGCGCCGCGATCGGCGGTCTGTCCGGCGCGATCTATGCCGGACAGATCGGGTTCGTCAACAACCAGAAGTTCGATCCGGTGACCTCGATCCTGTTCCTCGCCGCGGTTGTGCTCGGGGGTGCAGGAAACAAGGTTGGTGTGATCATCGGCGCGTTCTTGATCTCATACATCCCGGACCGTTTCCAGAGTATCGCCGAGTACAAGTATTTGATCTTCGGTCTCGCACTGATCACGCTGATGATCTTTCGACCGCAGGGCATCCTCGGCGCACGGCAGCGATTGCTCGCCTACGGCCGTAAGGCGTATTCGTTGGTCGGCGGCAAGCCGGAGCAACTCGATTCGGGCGTCGGTGCGTTTGCCACCGATGTGAAGAGCGGTGCGATGGGAACCGAGTTGTGAGCGACACCCACGACAGCGCTGGTGCCGATGACGCCGTGCACCTCTTGCCAGAAGACGTGTCGATCGAAGATCTCAGCGAGGAGCAGGTCGCGGAGGTCGTCGCTCATCATCGCGAGGCCGCGGTCGGAGTCGGCGAAAGCTTGCTCGAGCTGCGCGGCGTCACCCTCCGCTTCGGTGGGCTCACCGCTCTGAACGACGTCAGCTTCGACGTGAAGCGCGGCGAGATCCTTGGGCTCATCGGTCCGAACGGAGCTGGAAAGACGACCTGCTTCAACGTAATGACTGGCGTCTACCGGGCCACGAGCGGTCAGGTGCTCTTCGACAACACGCCGATCCGACGGCAGTCGAAGCATGGGATCACCCGAATGGGCATCGCCCGAACATTTCAGAACATCCGGCTCTTCGGCGAGATGACCGCTCTGGAGAACGTCGTCGTGGGAACCGACGCGCGTCACAAGACGAGCGTGCTCGGTGCGCTCGTTCGCACGCCGCGCCATTTCCGTGAGGAGCAATCGGCGATCGACCGCGCCTTGGCATTGCTGAAGTTCGTCGGTATCGAGGATCGGGCCGCCGACAGGGCGCGCAACCTGCCCTACGGCTACCAGCGCCGACTCGAGATCGCTCGAGCCCTCGCCACGGAGCCGAAGCTGATCTGTCTGGACGAGCCGGCGGCGGGCTTCAACCCGGCCGAGAAGGACGACCTGATCGCCCTGATCAGGAGGATCCGCGACGAGGGATACACGGTATTGCTCATCGAGCACGACATGCGCCTGGTCATGAGCGTGACCGACCGTATCGTCGTCCTCGAATTCGGCAACAAGATCGCTGAGGGACTCCCCGCCGATATCCGCAACGACCCGGCGGTCGTCGCGGCCTACCTGGGGGCACCCGACGATGGCGCTGCTTGAGCTTACCGACGTATCGGTCGAGTACGGACGCATCCGCGCTATCTCCGAGATCAGCATCAGCGTCGACGTGGGCGAGATCGTCACGCTGGTTGGTGCGAACGGTGCGGGCAAGACGACCACGATGCGAGCGATATCCGGTATCCGTCCGCTGTCGAACGGCAAGATCCGGTTCGAGGGCGACGACGTGACCAAACTGCGTGCGGACTTGCGGGTCGTGCGGGGCATCTCGCAGGTGCCGGAGGGGCGTGGATGTTTCCCGGGCATGACGGTGGCCGAGAACTTGGACATGGGCGCGTACGCGAGGAAGGATCGGCGCAAGCTCGGGCCGGACTTCGACCATGTGTACGAGCTGTTCCCGCGACTGCAAGAACGACGAACGCAGACCGCCGGAACCCTGTCCGGTGGCGAACAACAGATGCTCGCGATCGGTCGCGCGCTGATGTCGCGACCGAAGTTGCTATTGCTGGACGAGCCATCCATGGGGCTGGCGCCCATGATCGTGGCGCAGATCTTCGACATTCTTCGTGCGATCAATGAGACGGGCGTGACGGTGCTGCTGGTCGAGCAGAACGCCGCCAAGGCGCTGGCTATCGCTGATCGCGGATACGTGCTTGAAACCGGCTCGGTCGCCCTCACCGGACCGGGACGCGCCCTGCTCGAGGACGAGCGCGTGCGGGCGGTATACCTGGGTGGCGAGGTGGCCTCCGAACCACCGCCTCCGCACAAAGGCTGACCAGTGCTCGCCGACGACCGGGTTCGCGCCGCCTATCTCGGCGAGGAGATCACCGTGACCTGAGCGCCGCGGCACCGCGCTGGTGATCCGGAGCACAAGGATACGGTTACCGGGTTCACCGCCCGCGGGGCCTGTCCTATGGTTGCGAGTACAGCCCCTTCTTAGGGTCAAC